>CAXICE010000007.1:0-20377 GCA_964022045.1 uncultured Polaribacter sp.
GAAAACTAATTGTATACAAGACCGTGTAAAAAATGTTGCTTTATTAGTCTATGGAGATTTTGGCATAAACTAGTATCATTAAAAGTTTAAAATAAGAACTACTATCTTCTTCCTGCTCTATTTTCCCTAAACTCTTTCATTTTAGTTGAAATAATTTTTTGATACTCGCTTTTTGTAACTTTTTTTCCTTTTTTTGGAGCTTTAATTTCTATTTTCTTTTCAGGATTCATCACTATTTTATAACACAACAATGTAGTATCGCCTGCACTTACTTCTAGAATTAAACCTGGCAACCCCCAATACTCTGAAGGGCCATGACTAACAGGAACTTGTGGTGTATACCAAGCTTCTACTTTTGTCATTTTAACTTCTTTCTTTTCATCTTTATTACCATCATTACGAATTCTATCCCAAGAAAAAGAATACCAAGTAAGATCGTTTGTAGGTATAACTGCTGTTGCTTTGTAACTGATATATTTCCCTATTTTTTTTGTTTCTGCAGACATTTCCCATTTAATAGGTTGTAAAACATCTTTAACTAAGAAATTTTTACCATAAAATTCTTGATTTTGAATCTGCTCATTATTTTTTGTGTTTTTATATTGATCTCCTTGAGCAAAGTTTTTACCCCAAGAATCAGTAGCTCCTGAAACAGCATCTAATTTTGACTCTTCATAAAACATAGATTCTTGCTTATTAAAAGTTAAGATAAATTTCTTTTCAAGACGCCCTTTCAACCTAGCCATGATCTGTTTTTTCTGAGCTTCACTAAATCTTGCTCCAAAATTCCCCAAATCCATCGTAGATTTAGACATATAATATGCTTTTCCTTGAAAAGCATTTGATTCTTCGTTTTTAACTGCATTAAAAGGCAAAAGAAAAAAGTAAAACAAAACACTAACTACCAGTAATTTATAATTCATGACGATATTATTTATTATTTTGTTTAACAAATATAGTAAATAATTAAACAAATTAAATTTAATTCGTAATTTTATTGCTATGTCTCTATAAATAAAACTTATAAAAAGAAGTTAATAAAACTATCTTTGTAAAAAAATTATTGATCTTTTGCCTTCTTATTTTCAACATTTTAATTCACCAGTTGATGAAATTAAACTTCCAACAAAGTTTACATTTCCGTTTTACTACGAGCCTAATCAACTTAGTAAAATTGCAGTAAAAGAATTGCAAAACTATCTAAAGACACAAAATGACTTTGAGCATAACTTTGGATTGTCCACCTCTAATAAAGGATTGGTTATTGGTAAAATGTTTGGTGTTTTAGTAATTGAAAATTCTAAAAAAGAAATCGGATATATTGCTGCTGTTTCAGGTAAATTGGCAGAAACAAATACTCATAAAAAGTTTGTTCCACCAGTTTTTGATATGCTTACCAAAGATTCTTATTTCTTAAAAGAAGAGAGATTATTGAATAATATCAATCAACAAATTACAGCACTAGAAAACGATATTAATTTTTTAGAATTAAAAGAAACATATCAAAGAGAAACAGCAAAGGCTAAAACGGATATTGAAGAAAAGAAAATAGCACTAAAGAAGTCAAAAAAAGAACGCAGCTTAAGAAGAATAAAAGCACAAACTGAGTTATTGCAAGAAGAATATGCCTCATTTCAAAAGAAACTGAGTAAAGAAAGTTTAGAAGCTAAATATTTCTTTAATAATGTAAATCGGTTTTGGGAGCATACTTTGAAAAGCATAAAAGATGAGTTATCCATTTTTACAAATAAAATTGATGTTTTAAAAGAAAAACGAAAAACAAAATCTGCTTCGCTACAAGCATATTTATTTAATCAATATCAGTTTTTTAACTCTAAAAAAGAAGCAAAAAACTTATCTGAACTTTTTAAAGAAAATCCGCCTGCAGGAGCTGGAGAATGTGCTGCACCAAAATTATTACAATATGCATTTTTGCATGATTTAAAGCCGATAGCAATGGCAGAATTTTGGTGGGGAAAATCACCAAATACCGAAATCAGAAAACACAAATATTTTTATCCAGCTTGCCAAGGAAAATGCAAGCCTATTTTAACACACATGCTTTCGGGAATTGAAATGGATACAAATCCAATGTTAAAAAACCCAGCAATTGGGAAAGAATTAGAAATCATTTTTGAAGATGAAGATTTGCTTGTAATTAACAAACCTGCAGAGTTTTTATCTGTTCCCGGAATTCACATTCAAGATTCTGTTTACACAAGAATAAAACAACAATTTCCTTCAATTACTGGCCCCATAATTGTCCATCGATTAGACATGTCTACTTCTGGATTAATGGTATTAGCAAAAAACAAACACACACACAAAAGTTTGCAAAGTCAGTTTATAAATAGAACTGTCACTAAAAAATATGTGGCTTTGTTAGATGGAAATATCAAAGAGAATTCTGGAGAAATTAAATTACCTATTCGTGTTGATTTAAATGACAGACCAAGGCAGTTAGTTTGTTTTGAGCATGGTAAAAATGCCAAAACAAAATGGGAGGTTTCTGAACGAAAAAATAATACAACGAGAATTAATTTATTTCCAATTACAGGAAGAACACACCAATTACGTGTGCATGTTTCTCATTCTTTAGGATTAAATACGCCAATTATTGGTGATGATTTATACGGTAAAAAAACAAATCGATTGCATTTACATGCTGCTTTTTTAGAGTTTACACATCCATCAACAAAAGAAAAAATATCATTTCATAAAAAAGCCGAGTTTTAAAACTCGGCTTTTTATTTTTATATGAAATTTTTACAACATAAATCTGTACGTTGCTTTTATTAAAAAGATATTATGTGATGTTTGTCCAAAAATATTATCCTTTAAACTTGGTAATAAATCATCCATCGGGTTTCCACTTCTCGTTAATCCTTGAGACCAAACTAAAAATACTTCAGAGCCTGGAATATATTCCCAACGAGCAACTAAATTAGATTGAAATTGTATGAAAGAAAAATCTGGATTTCCAATAGAATAATCTGTAGCTGCATCTAAATTTTCATCAACTAGATAAGCATCAGAATTAGAATCATAAGAAATCTGATTGTTGCTATAATTCTGAAATCTATCTGTAAATTTGCTGGCCAACGAATTGGTGATATATTTAAAGTTGGTATATCTTCCTCTAGAAATAAATGGCGAGCCATAATATTGAATTGACATATTTGGACTAATTATATAATTTAATCGCAACGATAAATTAAACGTGTCTTGATCTAAACTAGCGTTGATATACTTTGGAGTACTATTGTTTCCAACTCCATAATTTTTTGTTGTTACATATTGCAACTCTTGATTATTGGTGTTGATATTTGCAGATAAAGAAATATTAAATGAATTCATTGGAACAAATGTCATACTAACTGAAGCGTATTTTTTGACAAAAGAATTTTCTGAACCAACATCTTGCCCTGCATTAACTCTAAAGTGAACTTTTTTACTATCATTACTTTGAATATAAGCATTGTAGTCTAATGAGCTTTGTAAGCGCAACATTGGACCACCTCTTAAAGCAGAATCTGTAAAGTTAATTGCTGCATAATGCACGTTAAAACCTGTTCTCCAATTATTATGAAATGTAGCATGAGAATTAGTGTTCAATCCTAAATAGGTGTGTTTTCCTTCAAAGTTCCAAGAAACATAATGGTTGTAATTTACTTGCAATCTTCTAAAAATAGAAAAAGGTTGTAACGATTTATAAGCCATCCAATTATAATGCGTAATGTCGTCTGCATTTCTTTGAAAACCCACATCGTTCATTTCTAATTCTGGAGAACGCCAAGTTACACCAGTATCAAATTCAAAATTTCCACCACCAGTTTTTCCAATTTTAAAATTTCCTCCAGTTCCAGTTAAAGAAGTTCTATTTGGATCTACATCTACATGCGTTGCATCTACTCTTTGAAAATTGTGTCTTAAACTTGTTTGCGTATTGTAAATTGCTTCTTTATTTCCTAAAACTTTACTTAAAACCATATTTCCTTCTACATACCAAGTTCTATTTTTCCACTGATGTTTAAAATCGACTCCGCCTGTATAAGCAGCATTATGCATGTCGGTAATATTTGTGTCGGTTAAGTTTCTATTAGTTGCAGTAAAGATTCCACCAATTAATGTATTACTATCATTATATTCTTTTTGCAAACGCATTAAAAAGAAATTGGTTAAAGGCTCAATTACTTCTTCTCTTCTAGTTCCATTATTATCAATTTCTGCAAATTCTTCTTGGGTTACAGCTTCTAAAATTCCGATTGATAAGCCCGATTCGGTTTTCCCTGAAAATTTTGTTGCTCCTAAAATGGTTGAAAATCCGGGTCTGTTTACAAACTCATTTGAAGTTGCAGTTGTTCCTCCTTCGGGATTTCTTCCAATTCTTCTAGAATAAAACACATTATCTCTTGTAAAAGGACCGCCAGCTTGCGCTTTTGTAACTTGATAATCAAAAATATTTTTGTTTTCCACAAAAAACGGACGTTGTTCTTGTTGAAAAATTTGAAATCCGTCTAATGCAATTGCTGATGGATCTGCCTCTACTTGACCAAAATCTGGGTTTATAGTAAAATCTAATGTTAGGTTATTTGTAACCCCTACTTTACCATCAACTCCAAAATTCAGGCTACTTCTTTTTCCTGTTGCAAATGGATTTCCAATTTCTTTTTCAAAAGTTTCAGTTTGCCCAACAGTATAGGGTTGAATTTCAATTTGTTTTTGTGGTTTTAGATTTTTAATTCCGTGTAACTCTCCCATATTACTTATCCAACCAGAAACAGTTCTTGGTAATCTCTGCCATAGACTACGTTCTTGCAATCGAAAATCCATTCGTTGTATTTGCATTCCCCAAATTTGTTCTTCTATATCTGTAAATCGAATTTGACTAAACGGAATTTTAAATTCTGCAGTCCAACCTTCACTATCAATTTTAGTTTTCACATACCAAATAGGGTTCCAACTTTTATCCCAACTTTTTCCATCTAAAGACGCAAATTCTTCTCCTTTAACACCAGCTGCTGTTACGGTAAATGCAAATGCAGTTCTTAAGTCACGATAACTATCAATATTAATTTCAATCCAATCCCCGTCAAGTCCATCTCTACGAGATAAACGATTTACAATTTTATCTGGTTCAGAGTCATAACAACGAACCGCTAAATACAAATGCTTTTCATCATAAAGCAGTTTAACTTTTGTCTCCTGGGTTGGCTTCCCTCCTTCATTAGGCAAAAATTGCGTAAAATTAGCATCCCAAGGAACAGCATTCCATGTTTCATCAGTGATATCTCCGTCAATAACAGGAGCAGTTGTAATCTTTTTTGTGTTGTAAATTCGTTTTGGAACTTTAGTCGTAGTATTTGTTTCTTGGCTATACGCAAAAGTATACATGCATAATGCAATAATTAATGAAACTTTTTTAGTCATTCTAATAGTTAATTTGATTGATTGTAAAAGAATATATTCTTTCTCAAAGACTTTCTAAATTAAAAAGTTTTACAAAGTAAACAATCAACGTCTATTATTCTGTCTTAATTAAATGTTAAATCTTTATTCTAAATTCTTAATTTTCAACACATAAAATAAACACAAGTGCTACTTGTTAATTTAATATTTAGTTGTACCTTTGCAGACCTTTTTTAAGGGAAATTTATATTTATTAATTGACAAAAACTAATAGTGTAATGAACACATTAAGTTACAAAACAGTATCAGCAAACAAAGAAACTGCCAACAAAGAGTGGTTAGTTGTTGATGCGGACGGACAAACATTGGGTCGTCTTGCTTCTAAAGTAGCAATGCTAATTAGAGGTAAATACAAAACAAACTTTACTCCTCACGTAGATTGTGGAGATAACGTTGTAATTATTAACGCAGAGAAAATCAATCTTACTGGAAACAAGTGGACTGATAAATCGTACATCCGTCATACAGGTTATCCTGGTGGACAAAGATCGCTTACTGCAACAGAGATGTTTGAGAAAGATCCTACAAGATTAATCGAAAAAGCAGTAAAAGGAATGTTGCCTAAAAACAAATTAGGAGCAGCTCTTTACAGAAATTTATATGTATATGCTGGAACTGAGCACCAACAAACTGCTCAAAACCCAAAAGCTATTAACCTTAACGATCTTAGATAATGGAAACTGTACACAAAATAGGTAGAAGAAAAACAGCTGTTGCTCGTATTTATCTTTCTGAAGGAAAAGGTAATATTACAATCAACAAAAGAGAGTTAGAAAACTATTTCACAACTCCAACTTTACAATATAAAGTTCAACAACCTTTACAATTAACAGACAACTTAACATCTTATGATATTAAAGTGAATGTTTTTGGTGGTGGTGTAACTGGTCAAGCAGAAGCAATTCGTTTAGCAATTACTAGAGCATTAGTAGCTATAAACGAAGAAGACAAAGCACTTTTAAAACCTCATGGATTACTAACAAGAGATCCAAGAATGGTAGAAAGAAAGAAATTTGGTCAGAAAAAAGCAAGAAAAAAATTCCAATTCTCGAAACGTTAATAGCATACTCGAATTTATTTCAGTATTACTATATAAACGTAGCGGCGAATTGTTAATTTATAATTTAAATAAACAGTTTAGCATCTAAATAGGTAAGACTCTTTTTCAAGGCTACTTATCTATTGCTACATTAAAAGAAAGTAAACAATGGCAAACGTAAACATTAAAGAATTACTAGATAGTGGAGTGCACTTTGGTCACTTAACTAGAAAATGGGATCCAAACATGGCTCCTTACATTTATACAGAACGTAACGGTGTTCACATCATCGATTTGTATAAAACAGCTGCAAAAATAGAAGAAACTGCTGCTGCGTTAGAAAAAATAGCTAACTCAGGAAGAAAAATTTTATTTGTTGCAACAAAAAAACAAGCAAAAGACATCGTTGCAGAAAAAGCAAAAAGCATTAACATGCCTTTCATCACAGAAAGATGGCCTGGAGGAATGTTAACAAACTTTGTAACTATCAGAAAAGCAGTTAAAAAAATGGCTACTATTGATAGAATGAAGCAAGATGGATCTTTTGATGCATTATCAAAAAGAGAAAAATTACAAATTAACCGTCAAAGAGAAAAATTAGAAAAGAATTTAGGTTCTATTACTGATATGACTCGTTTGCCAGGTGCAATTTTTGTAGTTGATGTTAAAAAAGAGCACATTGCTGTTGCAGAAGCTCAAAACTTAAACATTCCTATTTTTGCATTAGTTGACACAAATTCTGATCCAAGACCAGTTGATTACGTAATTCCTGCAAATGATGACGCATCTAAATCTATTGAAAAAGTATTAGGTTACATTATTGATGCGGTATCAAATGGATTAGCTGAAAGAAAAGCTGGTAAAGAAAAAACAAAAGAAGTTAAAGAAACAGCAAAATCGGAAGCACCAAAAGCTAAAGAAACTGCTAAAGCAGAAACTTCTACTGAAGAAACAAAATAATTATAATTACTAAAACATAAAATAACATGGAAACAGTAAAGATTAGTGCTGCTGATGTTAAAAAATTAAGAGAAGCAACTGGAGCTGGAATGATGGACTGTAAAAAGGCATTGGTAGAAGCAGAAGGAAACTTTGACAAAGCAATTGATATTTTACGTAAAAAAGGTCAGAAAATTGCTGCAAAAAGAGCTGATAGAGAATCTACAGAAGGTGTTGCAGTAACAAGAATAAATGCAGACAACACTGTTGGTGTTGCTATCGTTTTAGCTTGTGAAACTGACTTTGTTGGTAAAAATGATTCTTTCGTAGCTTTAGGTGGTCAGTTTGCTGACATCGCTTTAAACTGCAATACTAAAGAAGAATTTTTAGCTGCTGATTTTGACGGAATGACTGTAGCTGAGAAATTGGTTGAGCAGACTGGAGTAATCGGTGAAAAATTAGAAATCACTGCTTTTGAAAAAATCGAAGCTGCTTTTGTTGGTTCTTATACTCACATTGGTAAAATTGCTGCAATCGTTGGTTTAACAAATGCTGTTGATAACGCTGATGTTTTAACAAAAGATGTTGCAATGCAAATTGCATCTATGGGAGCTACAACTTTGTCTTACAAAGATTTTGATCCTGCATTTGTTGCTGCAGAAACTGAAGCAAGAATTGCAGTTATCGAAAAAGAGAATATTGAATTAGGCAGATTAGGAAAAACATTAAAAAATGTTCCTAAATATATTTCTATGGCTCAATTAACTGATGCTGTTTTAGCTGAAGCTGAAGAAGCTGCAAAAGCTGAATTAAAAGCTGAAGGAAAACCAGAGCAAATCTGGGATAGAATTTTACCTGGAAAAATGGATCGTTTTATTTCTGATAACACAACTTTAGATTTAGAACAATGTCTTTTAGACCAAGCTTTTATTAAAGACGATAAGAAAAATGTTGCAGACTACGTTAAAACGTATGGCGATGTTTCTATTAGTGGATTTAAAAGAGTTACTTTAGGATAATCCTTTAGTTCTCATAAACTATATAAAAACCATCCTTTTTAGGGTGGTTTTTTTATTTACAAAATCATAAACTTCAATATAAAAAGCTTTCAAGGAAATTCTTATATTTGCCCAACCTTTGTTCTAAAGAACATAGGAATCTTTTAAATAAAAAGCAACACATGCAATACAAAAGAATTCTTTTAAAATTAAGTGGAGAAGCATTAATGGGTGATCGAAGTTATGGAATCGACCCTAAACGTTTATCAGAATATGCAAAAGAAATTAAACAAGTAGTAGAAAAAGGTATTGAAGTTGCCATTGTTATTGGTGGTGGAAATATTTTTAGAGGAGTTGCTGGTGCAAGTAATGGAATGGATCGTGTTCAAGGCGATTATATGGGAATGCTTGCCACGTGTATTAACGGATTGGCATTACAAAGCGCAATTGAAACCGAAGGTGTTAAAACAAGATTATTAACCGCTATCAAAATGGAACAAGTTGCAGAACCTTTTATCAAGAGAAGAGCTGTACGTCATTTAGAAAAAGGAAGAGTTGTTATTTTTGGTGCCGGAACAGGAAATCCATATTTTACAACAGATACTGCCGCAGTATTAAGAGCGATAGAAATTAATGCAGATGCCATTTTAAAAGGAACTCGTGTTGATGGAATTTACAATTCTGATCCTGAGAAAAATGAAGATGCTATCAAATTTGAAAACATTACTTTTAAAGAAGTAATTGACAAAGGTCTAAAAGTAATGGACATGACTGCTTTTACTTTAAGTGAAGAAAATAAATTACCAATTACTGTTTTTGACATGAATACAAACGGAAATCTATTAAAGTTGATTTCTGGAGAAAACATCGGAACTGTAGTAAAAAACTAACAAAATTATTATAAAACGTTAAGTGATGAACGAAGAAATTGAATTTATAATTGATAGTGCAAAAGAACAAATGCAAAATGCAATTGAGCACTTAATAAAAGAGTTAAGAAACATTAGAGCTGGTAAAGCAACTCCTGCAATGTTAGCTGGAATTCAAGTAGATTATTATGGTTCTTCTACTCCATTAAGTCAGGTTGCAAACGTAAATACACCAGATGCTAGAACAATTACAGTTCAGCCTTGGGAAAAAAACATGTTGCAAGAAATTGAAAAAGCAATTATGGTTGCAAACATTGGTTTTAATCCAATGAATAATGGAGATAATATTATTATTAACGTTCCGCCATTAACAGAAGAAAGACGTATTGGATTAGCCAAACAAGCAAAAGCAGAATCTGAACATGCAAAAGTTGGGATTAGAAATGCACGTAAAGATGCTAATAACGAAATTAAAAAAGTAGATGTTTCTGATGATATGAAAAAAAATGCAGAAGCTGAAATACAAACATTAACAGATTCATTTGTTAAAAAAACAGAAGAATTGTTTGCTGTTAAAGAGTCTGAAATTATGACAATTTAATTTACAGAAAATATAGGTTTAAAAAAGGAGTGTTTTTTATAACATTCCTTTTTTTTGTGTTCTATTCTTAAACATTTCCTACATTTGCATAAAAAATAACGCATGAATTTTTGGACTAAAATCGCCGGATTAATATTAAGAAACAGGTACCTTGTTTTATTATTGGTTGCGTTATTTACTGCTTTTTTGGCTACTCAAATGAAGCATATAAAGTTCTCTTATACAGAAGCTAATTTACTTCCAGAAAACCACGAAGCCAACATACAATACAATCAGTTTTTAGATATTTTTGGAGAAGAAGGGAACTTAATAATTCTTGCAGTTAAAGATTCTACGTTATTTACACCAGAAAAATTCAATGCTTGGAATCAACTTACAAAAACAATCGATGCATATGATGAAATAGATTTTTCAGTTTCAATTGCAGATGTCAAAGAATTAAAGGCAGACAGAAAAAACAGAAAGTTTGTTTTAGAACCTTTAATAGATACAATCCCAACAACTCAAAAGCAAATTTCTATAATTAAAAAGCAACTGTTTGAGAAGTTACCTTTTTATGATAATCTTTTGTACAATAAAGAAACTGAAACAGTACAAACTGCCATTTACATCAATAAGGAAATTATAAATACTCCAGTTCGAAGAGATTTTATATTTAATGTATTAATTCCGACTATTGAAAAGTTTGAAAAAGAAAACGACTTACAGGTTCGTGTTTCTGGAATGCCTTACATTAGAACCTTAAATGCACAAAATATTCAGGATGAAATCCTACTTTTTGTGGTTGGTGCATTGTTAATTACCGCAATTATATTCTTCTTCTTTTTTAGATCTTTTAGAGCAACTTTTATTACGCTTTTAGTAGTAATGATTGGTGTTACTTGGGCGTTTGGTTTTATCGGGTTATTCGGATATGAAATTACCGTTTTAACCGCTTTAATTCCGCCATTAATTATTGTAATTGGCGTTCCAAATGCTGTCTTTTTAATCAACAAATATCAGCAAGAAGTTAAAAAACATGGTAACCAAGCAAAATCTTTACAACGTGTAATTTCTAAAATTGGAAATGCCACCTTAATGACCAATATTACAACGGCTTCTGGTTTTGCAACTTTTGTTTTTACAAAAAGTCAGTTGTTAAAAGAGTTTGGAATTATCGCTTCCATAAATATTGTTGGAATTTTCATTTTAGCGCTTTTAATCATTCCGATTATTTATAGCTTCATGCCTTTACCGAAGAAAAAACACTTGAGTCATTTAGAGAAAAAATGGATTGACAATGTGGTAAATTGGATGGAAGAAATGGTGCGTCATAACCGAATTGCAATTTACATTTCTACAGTAATAATTATCATTTTTGGAATTATTGGTATTTATCAAATTAGAGTTTCAGGAAGTGTTATTGAAGACATGCCAAAAAGCAAGCAGTTTTATAAAGATATTAAGTTTTTTGAAAAAGAGTTTGGCGGAATTATGCCCTTAGAGATTTTTATTGATACCAAAAAAGAAAAAGGTGTCATGAAACTTTCTACGTTGAAAAAGATGGAAAAAATCAATGATGTTATTGAACAATTTCCAGAGTTATCTAAACCAATTTCTATTACAAATCTTGTAAAATACTCTAAGCAAGCATATTATTTAGGAAACCCAAAATATTATCAATTGCCAACAACACAAGAACAAAGTTATATTTTTTCGTACACGAGAAATTCTGACGGGAACTCTAATATGTTAAATAATTTTGTTGATTCTACGGGTCGTTATGCCAGAATAACCACTTTTATGAAAGATATTGGAACTGACAAAATGGAAGTGATTCAAGATCGATTAAAAGCTGTTATAGCTAAAGAATTTCCGTCTGAAAGATATGATGTTCACTTAACAGGAAAAGCATTGGTTTTCTTAAAAGGAACTAATTATTTAATAAATAATTTAGTGATTTCATTATCATTAGCCATTTTATTAATTGCTTTATTTATGGCTTGGATGTTTAGATCTTATCAAATGATTTTGATTTCAATAATTCCGAATATGCTACCATTATTGATCACAGCTGGATTAATGGGATTCTTTGGAATTCCAATAAAACCTTCTACAATTTTAGTGTTTAGTATTGCATTTGGAATTTCCGTCGATGACACAATTCACTTTTTAGCAAAATACAGACAAGAACTACAATCTAACAATTGGAAAATTAAAAAATCGGTATACAGTGCTTTAAGAGAAACTGGAGTAAGTATGTTTTATACATCGATTGTGTTATTTTTTGGCTTCTTAGTGTTTACCGTTTCTAGTTTTGGCGGAACCATTGCTTTAGGTGGTTTGGTTTCTGTAACCTTGCTTTTTGCAATGGTTTCTAACTTATTATTATTACCATCGTTATTGTTATCATTCGAGAAAAAAATATCGAATGAAAAAGTTATCAAGCAACCAACAATTAGAATTTTACCACCTAAAGAAGTAAAAACCAAAAAAGAAGAATAATTTAAGCTTTTATTCACGATAGTTTCGTTGTTCATTTTACGCTAAAAAGGTATCTTTGCTTTTCATTATTACGGTTTTTAATCGTGTTAATTTTATTTTAAGAAGATGAAAAGAAGTAGCGTATTAGAATTATTACAATCAGATAAATTTTTACAAGAAATAACTGTAAAAGGTTGGGTTAGAACTTTTAGAAGCAATCGTTTTATTGCTTTAAATGATGGTTCTACAATTAACAATATTCAATGTGTAATCGATTTTGAAAACACAGCAGAAAACACATTAAAAAGAATTTCAACTGGTGCAGCTGTAAGCATCAAAGGAACTCTTGTTGAAAGTCAAGGAAAAGGGCAAAATGTAGAAATTCAGGTTGAAGATTTAAAAATATTAGGAGATTCAAATCCTGATGAATATCCAATTCAACCCAAAAAACACAGCTTAGAGTTTTTAAGAGAAAATGCACATTTACGCACAAGAACAAATACGTTTAGTGCTGTAATGAGAGTGCGTTCTAAACTGTCTTTTGCAGTTCATAAATATTTTCAAGAAAACGGATTTAACTACGTAAACACACCAATTATTACAGGTTCTGATGCTGAAGGTGCAGGAGAAATGTTTAGAGTTACCAACTTTGAAGCGAATAAAGCTCCTGTAGATGAAAACGGAAATATTGATTACAAACAAGACTTTTTTGGTAAAGAAACCAACTTAACTGTTTCTGGTCAGTTAGAAGCAGAAACGTTTGCAATGTCTTTAGGAAAAGCATACACTTTTGGGCCTACTTTTAGAGCAGAAAATTCTAACACAACACGTCATTTAGCAGAGTTTTGGATGATTGAGCCAGAAGTTGCATTTATGGATTTAGATGGTAATATGGATTTGGCAGAAGATTTTATCAAATCGGTTTTAAAAGATGTTTTAGAAACTTGTAAAGATGATTTAGCTTTTTTAGATAATCGTTTAACGCAAGAAGAAAAATCGAAGCCACAAGCACAAAGAAGTGATATGTCGTTACTAGAAAAACTACAGTTTATCACAGAAAACAACTTTAAAAGAGTAAGTTACACAGAAGCCATTGATATTTTACGAAACTCAAAACCAAATAAAAAGAAAAAGTTTCAATATCCAATTAACGAATGGGGCGCAGATTTACAATCTGAACACGAACGTTTTTTAGTAGAAAAACACTTTAAATGTCCGGTAATTTTATTTGATTATCCAGCAACAATCAAAGCATTTTATATGCGTTTAAATGAAGATGGAAAAACAGTTAGAGCCATGGATGTTTTATTTCCAGGAATTGGAGAAATTGTTGGTGGTTCTCAAAGAGAAGAACGTTTAGATGTTTTAAAAGAAAAAATGGCTGCATTAGATATTGACGAAAAAGAACTTTGGTGGTATTTAGATCTTCGTAAATATGGAACAGCAGTGCATTCTGGTTTTGGCTTAGGATTTGAAAGATTAGTTCAGTTTACAACCGGAATGGGAAACATTAGAGATGTAATTCCGTTTCCAAGAACACCACAAAACGCAGAATTTTAATATAAATTCATCTAAAATAAATGCTCAAACAAAGTTTAAATTTTAAGCTACTACAAAAATTATCTCCTCAGCAAATTCAGTTGATGAAGTTAATTCAGTTGCCTACACAAGCTTTTGAAGAGCGTTTAAAACAAGAGTTAGAGGAAAATCCGGCATTAGATACTGGTAAAGAAGAAACAGAGTTTGATGAGTCTTTAGCCAATGAGTATGAAGATGATGGAAATGAAAAAATTGAAGCAGAAGACATTAATATTGATGAATATCTGAGCGATGATGAAATTCCAAATTATAAAACACAAGCAAATAATTACGCTGCAGATGATGAAGATAAAGAAATGCCTTATGCATCTGGAACCACTTTTCATCAATCATTAAAAAACCAATTAAATACGTTTCGTATTAACGAAGAAGAAAGAGCAATTGCTGAATTTTTAGTTGGTAGTATTGATGATAGCGGCTATATTAGAAGAGATATTTTAGATTTAGTTGATGATTTAGCTTTTACTCAAAACGTGTTTACAACTGAAGAAAAGGTACTTAAACTTTTAACAACAGTTGTACAAAAGCTAGACCCAATTGGTGTTGGAGCAAGAGATTTAAAAGAATGTTTAGTTATTCAGCTAAAAGCAAAATCACTAGAAAAAATTAGAACTTTAGCTATTGATATTTTAGAAACTTCTTTTGATCATTTTGTAAAAAAACACTACAAAAAATTGATGGAAAAATTTGACATTTCTGAAGAAGAACTTAAAGAAGTTATTCAAGAAATTAGCAAGTTAAACCCAAAACCTGGCAGTTCTTATGCAGGAAACAATAAAATAGCAGAACAAATTGTTCCTGATTTTTCTATCAAAATTCTGGATGGCGAATTAGATTTAACATTAAACTCTAGAAATGCTCCAGAAATGCATGTTTCTAGAGAGTATAATAACATGTTAAAAGGCTATCAAGAATCAAAAGAGAAAACAAAGTCGCAGAAAGATGCCGTTATGTTTATCAAACAGAAATTAGATGCAGCTAAATGGTTTATTGATGCAATTAGACAAAGACAACAAACTTTAATGGTTACCATGAATAGCATTATGCATTATCAATATGATTATTTTTTAACGGGTGATGAGCGCAAGTTAAAACCGATGATATTAAAAGATATTGCAGATCAAATTAACATGGATATTTCTACGGTTTCTAGAGTTGCAAACAGCAAATATGTTTCAACTCCTTACGGCACAAAGTTAATTAAAGAGTTCTTTTCTGAATCGATGAAAAATGATCAAGGAGAAGATGTCTCTACAAGAGAAATTAAAAAAATTCTACAAAACGTTATTGGAGAAGAGAACAAACAAAAGCCTTTAACTGACGATAAATTATCTGCTGTATTAAAAGAAAAAGGGTATCCTATTGCTAGAAGAACAGTTGCAAAATATCGAGAACAATTAGATATTCCAGTAGCTAGACTTCGAAAAGAAATTTAATCTATTTGAAAGTTCACAAACTCATATCAGTAATTCTGCATCCAATTGTTATACCAACAATTGGAGTATTGCTTTTTCTTTCAATTACACCTAATGAGATCAGAAAAGAGCGTCAATACTTATTGATTAGTATTGTGTTTTTTTCAACTTATATTGTTCCTTTAATTTCTTTAATTATTTTAAAATCACTTGGGTTTATTAAAAGTTTTCAAGTAGAAAGCATAAAGGAGCGAAAAATTCCACTTTTTATCATGTTGTTTGTTTTTTACTTACTGGGAAAAAACCTTATTAATATTCCTGATTTCAAAGAACTAGGTTTGTTATTTTTTGGCACAAACATTTCGCTTGCATTGGTTTATTTATTGTTTTCTTTACAAATAAAGTCTAGTTTACACATTATGTCTTTGAGTAGTGTTTTAGGTTTTTTTTTAATTTACGGAAACATATATTCAATATCTACATTACCAATAACAATTGTTATAATTGTACTAACTGGTGTACTAGCAAGCTCTAGATTGCATTTAAAAGCACACAATCAGAAAGAAATCTATCTTGGATTTTTTATAGGATTAATTAGCCAATTTATAGCCTCAAGTATGCTATAAGATATAAAAAATCATCCCCAATTTTATAACTTTTGTATTTATAGGACTTGTGCCTACGGTTGATGTTTTAAACAACGGAGTTAAGCCATAATATAGACTGAAATTGAAAGTTGAATAGCCTGCAGCTATCGTTAATCCGTACTGAAGTTTATTAAATCGTTCAATATTATTATATTCTGTCAACATTGAGTTTGAAACATACTCTAATGTGTGTTTTAAATTGTAACTTATTTTTAAGCCAGAATAGACTCTCCAAAATTTATACCTATTAGCGTTTGAAGTTCTCCATCTAATTTCTAATGGAAACTCTAATGAATGTAATCTAAATGTACTTGTTTCTACAATAGTTGGGTCAACTTCTACAACAACATTATTATTTTGTGAACTAATTTTATACCCATGGTTAAAAGAATCATAAGCATAACCAATTCCTATCCCTAAAGCTAATCTACCACTTTTTACTAATGATATATCTTTAATATAACCTGAGTTAAATCCATATGAAAAACCACTTCCTATTACATTATCTGGCTGACTAAACAGTTGAATATAGCTAATACCAAGATATAATTGATCTTCTAAATATTTATCTCCTAACTGTAGCGAGTCTTTTTGAGCACTAATGTTTAAACTAAGGGTAAATAAAAAAAGTAAAAATATTTTTTTCATAGAAAAAAGTTAGTTTTAATAAGGTTAAAGATACTCTTTTTACACAAAAAAAAGGACAATCAAAATGATTGTCCTTTTTTATATAAATTAATTTAAAATTATTGCTTAACCTCTGTCGCTTTACGACTAGATAAACTTAATTTTAGTGCTCCAACATCTCTTAGCTTTAATTTAATATCAGTAATTGTACCAACACTAGATTCTACATCAGCTTTAATTGATGTTGTCATAAAAGGTACCATTGCTTCAGATTGCTTAGATCTTTCATTCAAAATAAATGCTGTTACATCATTAGAAGTTGCAATCTTATCATTCAATTGAATTTTATCTCCAGCTCCTAACTTTTTATCTTTAGCTTTACCAACATAAATAGTACTTACTAAACTTTTATGCTCCAATTTCTTTACTTCTGTTGCATTTGGTAAAGTTGGATTCTCTATTTTTAAGTCAGTTTCTCTCATTACAGTAGTTACCATAAAAAAGAACAATAACATAAAAACAATATCTGGTAAAGATGCCGTATTTACTGCTGGCATTGGCTTTTTCTTCTTTCCGAATTTAGACATATTTGTTGTTTTTTAATTAATTAACAGAAGTTGGTTCTGCATCAGAAATAATTTGAGGATAGCGAGTTTTTACAAACTGCACTTTCTTCTTTAATTCTTCATTCTCAGAATCTTTCTTAAAATCCTCTTCAAGTTGATTGTATGACACATTATACGTTTCAAGAGCCAATCTATTTCTTAACTCTGTATAAGCCTTTAACAACTCGTTTTGAACTTTAATATACATTCCATATTCAGTACCTCTATCACTTTGAACAGAAATAATTGCTTTATTAGGATGATCTGAAGACGATGGGCTTCTTACTCCTTTACAGTAATCACAAGGTCCTGTAGAGACTCCGTCTACCACTTTACCTTCACCTCCACCATTATCAATAAATTTAATAGTTGCTTCTTTTAGATCTTCTAATTTCATAGTTTCTCCTTCAACAAGCATTTCATTATTTCTATTGATGTTGACTTCAAATATATTTTTCTCTTTAATAACAGGCGGAACATAATCTTTAGGTGGTTTTTCTGATAGTTTTTTAGAAATACCTGAATCCACATCCATAGTAGTAGTTACTAGGAAAAAGATTAGTAACAAGAAGGCGATATCCGCCATAGAACCTGCATTAATTTCTGGGGTTTCTCTTCTTGCCATGTTTTAAGATTTAATTAGTCCTTTTAATAAGTCAATTACAAAGAATGCTCCAGCTATAATACCTAAAAACATACTATACCAAATTCCTGTACTTACCCATTGGTTTACAGAAGAACCTGCTTCACCACCTTCTAGAATTTTTCCTTGAGGATCTGCAACAGGCAAACTATCACCTGTAAAGTAAGCTAATGTTAAAATAACACCTAAGGCAACTACACCTAAAGCTGTTTTCTTTAAACTTTCTGGATTCTTAACCAAGGCTAATACAGACATAATTATAGCAGTTCCAACAGCTAAATAAAATAACCAAGTTGAAAAAGTAATAATTGGATCGATTATGCTTCCCTGAACAGCAGGGTCGTTTTCTATTGCATCTGCGTCTGCAGTGAAGATTCTAATGAATAGAATCGCACCGATAACTGCAATAAGCGCAATAAATAAACTTAATATTTTTGATAATTTCATAATTATAAATTATTTTTTATATTTCACTAATAAGTCAATTAAAGAGATAGAAGCATCTTCCATGCTGTTTACAATACTATCAACTTTAGAAACGATATAGTTATAAAAAATCTGTAAAATAATTGCTACTACTAATCCAAATACAGTTGTTAAAAGTGCAATTTTAATACCACCTGCAACTACTCCTGGAGAAATATCATTTGCTACAGCAATTCTATCAAATGCTTCAATCATACCAATTACAGTTCCCATGAAACCTAACATCGGTGCTAAAGCAATAAATAAAGATAACCAAGAAACATTTTTCTCTAATAATCCCATTTGAACTCCTCCGTATCCAACAACAGCTTTTTCTGCAGCTTCAACTCCTTCGTCCATTCTATCTAAACCTTGATAAAAGATAGATGCAACTGGTCCTTTTGAATTTCTACAAACTTCTTTTGCAGCTTCTACACCACCTGAACTTAATGCTTCATCTACATTAGCAACTAATTTCTTAGTATTTGTTGTTGCCATGTTTAAATAAATAATTCTTTCAATGGCAATTGCTAAACCTAAAATTAAGGCTACTAATACAATTCCCATAAATTGAGGATCTCCTTCAATAAAACGTTTCTTTAATTCTTGGTGGAAAGTTTCTGACTGAGCTGCTTCTTGTGCGAAAGTTGATTGAATAGCTCCAAAAAACATGAATCCTGCTACTGTTAGGATATTTGATACTTTTTTCATCTTTGTTATAAATTAATTTTAATAGTTAACGGGTTTAAAGATATTGATTTTAATTCCAAATCAACAAAAAATATTTTTTCAAACTTCTGATTTAAAAATTGTTTTAATTCAGTTTTATTGATTTGAGAGTGCCAATTAACAAAAAAATGTTGAGTCTCTAAAAAAAAATGAAAGGTTTTTATGCTAAAAAAGTAAAATTTAACTCAAATCAATGTTAATTTGACAATGAAGTAACTTTTACTGTATTAATTTTACACAAAAAACGGCTTTTAGTTAAAAATCTAACTCTCCTCTTAATGGCTTTTCAAATACTTTTTTAAAATCTTTATTTGGAATTTCTACTCCTAATAAATACATCAATTTTGCAACGGCTGATTCTGTTGTGATATCTTTTCCATCAATCACTTTTATTCTCTTCAAATCTACACTCGTTTCATAGTGTCCTAAAATAACACTTCCTCCTACACATTGTGTAACATTAACAATTTGTATGCCACTTTTTATTGCAGCCTCTAAAAGGTTTATAAACCATTTATAAGTTGGTGCGTTTCCAGCCCCATAAGATTCTAACACAATTCCTTTAAGATCCTTAATACCAACAATGCTTTTAACTACTTCTTCTGTTATGCCAGGAAATAATTTTAACACAACAATATTGTTACTTAAAGATTTTCTAACAATTAGTTTTTCGCTTTTTGCTGGCGATTTTAGAAGTAAATCATAATTAAAATGCAAATGCACACCACTTTCTGCCAATGGCGGATAATTTAATGATGCAAACGCTTCAAACTGTTCAGCATTTATTTTTGTAGTTCTGTTAGCTCTGTATAATTTATATTCAAAATACAAACAAACTTCAGAAACTACTGGTTTATTATCTTTTCTAGTACAAGCAATTTCTATGGATGTAATTAAATTCTCTTTTGCATCGGTTCTTAAATGACCGATTGGCAATTGTGAACCGGTAAAAATTACTGGTTTTGCTAAATTTTCTAACATAAAACTGATTGCAGAAGATGTGTATGCCATCGTATCTGAACCTGTTAAAACTACAAATCCATCGAATTTTGAATAATTATCCTCAATCACTTCTGCAATTGTTACATAATACTCATTATTCATGTTAGAAGAATCAATTGGTTCTTTAAATGAATAGGTATCAATTGTACAGTTTAACTGCTTCAACTCAGGAACATTTTCTAAAAGTTTCTCAAAATTAAATGCTTTTAACGCATTCGTTTCGTAGTCTTTTACCATTCCGATTGTTCCTCCTGTATAAATAAGTAA
>CAXICE010000008.1:0-20304 GCA_964022045.1 uncultured Polaribacter sp.
AACTTCAATTTAAAAAACAGGTATAAACACCTGTTTTTTTTGATTAGTAATTAAAATACTTTTTAAGATAAACTTAATTCAATACTTTTATTCTTTAAAAAAATATTTTGTTCGATAGAAGAGAAATGACAGAGAAAAGGAATCAACTTAATAGTATTAATGAAAGAATTTGTTTAGTTAAAAGAATTCTTGTAATTATCATATCAATTATTACAATTCTAAATTTGTTTATACTCTTTTATTACTTTGAAAACTTTATAAAAACGTTAACCGTTTCTTTTTCTTTAATTGTTTTATTGATTACAGCAATCACTATTTATACTTGTCATTTAAATAAAAAAACTAGCTATTTAAAATCAGTGATTTATGAAGGTCTAAAATTATAAAAATTTATCTTTTCTTAAAGATTAAAACTAAACCAATTATCACCAAAGGAATACTTAATACTTGACCAGTATTTAAAGAATTAAACACCCAATCTTCTCTTCCATCAACTTGTGCTTCTTTTAAGAATTCGATAAAAAATCTTAATGCCCATAAAACAGCAAAGAAAATTCCGAATAAATAACCAGATTTTTGTTTGGCATCTGTTTTCCAATACATTCTATAAAGAATAATAAATAAGATTAAATAACTAAATGCTTCGTATAATTGTGTGGCATGTCTCGGTACAGTTTCTCCAGCTTTTTTAAAGATAACTCCAAAATTACTTCCTGTTGGTTTTCCGTAGATTTCTGAATTAAAAAAGTTCCCCATTCTGATGAAAAACCCTGCCAAAGCAACCATAATTCCCATTCTATCTAAGATAAACAAAAATGGTTTTTGAATTACTTTTCTGCTGTAAAAATACAAAGCAGCAATAATTCCTACTGCAGCTCCATGACTTGCAAAACCTGTATAACCTGTAAATTCCCAACCTTCTAGCATTCCGAATAAAGCGGTTGCTCCTTCTCTTTCTTTAAAAGGCAAAATAATTTCTAATAAGTGATGTTGGTAATAATCCCAACTGTAAAAAAACACATCACCTAAACGCATTCCTATTAACATAGAAATAAACGTGTACATAAAAAGTGTGTCTAATTTCTCAACAGGAATCTTATCTTCAATAAATATTTTTTTCATCAATCGCATTCCCAATACAAAGGCAATCACAAACATTAAACTGTACCATCTTACAACGAAAAAACCTAAATCGATTCCTAATGATGGATCCCAAACTATTGATAAAAAATTCATATTCTATATTTTTATTTGTCATTGCGAACAACGTGAAGCAATCTGTTTGTTTTAATGAGATTACTTCGTCGTTTTCTCCTCGTAATGACGATTATTCTTTCTTTTCTGGTACAGGATCATATCCGCTTCCGCCCCAAGGATGACAACTAAATATTCTTTTTATTGCTAACCATCCGCCACTAAACAAACCGTGTTTTTGCAACGCTTCTACTGTGTAATGAGAACACGTTGGTGTGTATCTACAAGTTGATGGCGTATATGGTGATATTGCTGTTTGATAAAAACGAACCAACAAAATAAATGGATATGTTAGTATTTTCTTCAAATTAATTGATAGAGAAAGTTGTGCCTTCTCTTCCGTCTTTTAATTGAATTCCTAAAGCCAATAATTCGTCTCTAATTTGATCTGACAATGCCCAATCTTTATTATCTCTTGCTTCTTTTCTTAATTTGATTAGCAACTCCACTACTCCATCAATTTTATCAGAACTATCTTGTTTTGTTTCGTTGGTTAATCCTAAGACATCAAAAACAAATGCATTGATTGTTGCTGTAAACTCAACTAAATCATCTGCAGAAATTGTTGCTTTTTGCTCTTTTAATTGATTGATAATTTTAACCGCTTCAAACAAATGGGCAATTAAAATTGGAGTATTAAAATCATCATTCATTGCATCGTAACATTGTTGTTTCCATGCTGAAATATTTACTGATGATGTTTTACTTGTTTGAATATTTTTTAATGAATTTACTGCATCCATCAATTTAAAATACCCTTTTTCTGAAGCTTCTAAAGCATCGCTAGAAAAATCTAAAATACTTCTGTAATGCGCTTGCATGTTAAAGAAACGAACTACACTTGGTGCAAATGCTTTGCTTAAGATATTATTTTCTCCAGTTAAAATTTCATTTGGCAACACATAATTCCCTGTTGATTTTGCCATTTTCTGGCTATTTAACAACAACATATTTGCGTGCATCCAATAATTTACGGGTTTGTGTCCGCTACAAGTTTGAGATTGTGCAATTTCACATTCGTGGTGTGGGAATTTTAAATCCATTCCGCCACCATGAATATCAAATTGTTCGCCTAAATATTTTGTACTCATTACAGAACATTCTAAATGCCAACCAGGAAAACCATCAGACCAAGGCGATGGCCAACGCATAATGTGTCTTTCATCAGCTTTTTTCCAAAGTGCAAAATCTTGCGGATTCTTCTTATCCGATTGTCCGTCTAAAGTTCTGGTATTATGAATGGCATCTTCCATTTTCCTTCCTGAAAGAATTCCGTAATTATTACCATCTTCATTGTATTTTAAGACATCAAAATACACCGAACCATTTACTTCGTAAGCCAAACCTTTTTCCATGATTTCTTTAATCATTTCAATTTGCTCAACAATATGACCAGTTGCTGTTGGTTCTATACTTGGTGGTAAAAAATTGTATTTTTCTAAAGTTTCATGAAAATCGACTGTGTAACGTTGTACAACTTCCATCGGTTCAATTTCTTCTAAACGTGCTTTTTTAGAGATTCTATCTTCGCCTTCATCAGCATCATTTTCTAAATGACCAGCATCCGTAATATTACGAACATAACGCACTTTATAGCCTAAATGTTGTAAATAACGAAACACCATATCAAACGACATAAATGTACGAACGTTACCTAAATGAACATTGCTATAAACCGTTGGGCCACAAACATACATGCCAACGCGACCTTCTGTTAGTGGTTTAAAAAGCTCTTTGCTTTTGCTAAGTGAATTGTAAATTTTAAGTTGATTCTCTTTATAGATTTCCATTAAATAAGTGTTCATTTATAGAAATGTAAAGATAGGAAGTTTTACTTGAAGAGAAAACGGGAATTTGTTAGAAGTTTGATAAAATACAAAGTTGTTTATTATAGAATAAATTATTGTTTTTTAATGGTGATTTTACTTTGATTCCCTTTGATAGAAATGTTATTACTTTTTAAAGAAAAGTTTCCATTTAATGTAAAATTCTTAGAAACATTTTTATTAGAATTTACGTTACTTGCTTTTAAAATATTCAGTTTTTCTGTTAAGTTTTTTAAATCAACAGTAGCCTCAGAAAAATTCAAATCTAATGTAAATCCTTTTAGGCCATTAGACAATTCAGAAATTAAAAGGTCTCCGAATTTGCTAATCACATCAACATTACTATTTACTTTATTAATTTTTAAATCAGAAGAATTAGAAATCAATTTTGAATTCATAACCGATGCAATTGTTGCATCGGTTATGTTATTTAATGAGATTGTACTTGCGTTTAACACATTTACATTTACTGGAGCATAATAGATTTTTAAATCACCTCCGTTAATTTCATCAGAGTTAAAAGATCCGTAAGAAACCTTACCAGAAGTTTTCCCTTTTGGCAACTTTACTTTACTGTGTCTTGTATTTAAATCGAATTTAGCATTCTTAGGAACTTTAATGGTAATTTTTCTAGTAATTTTTACTTTCTTTTTACTTTTACCATCTTCAATTACAATAACATTATTACCATTTCTATAGCTTTTTGCCATTTTAACTTTCATTTGCTCAATACCAACTCTGGCTTTGGCTAAAGCTATTTGCATTTTCTCTTTATCAATTTTCTTTAATTGCAATTTTGCTTTTTCTATTTGCTTCTTAAT
This sequence comes from uncultured Polaribacter sp., assembly GCA_964022045.1. Classification (GTDB taxonomy): domain Bacteria; phylum Bacteroidota; class Bacteroidia; order Flavobacteriales; family Flavobacteriaceae; genus Polaribacter. Next base: position 3,902 of record CAXICE010000008.1, read on the forward strand.
TTTCTTTTTATCGATTTTCTGATACTGAATCTTCGCTTTTTTAATTTGATCTTGAATCATTTTTTTATCGATGTTCTTAAGCGATTTCTGTGCTTTTTCAAGACCTTCCTTAATATCAGACATCATTTCTTTATAATCTTTCGATTTTTTAAACTTCTCCCACTCTTTTTTTGTTTTTATAACAACTGTTTTCTTTTTTCCTTTTGATTTATAGCTGAATGTTTTTGGATCTCCTTCTTCAAAATCGTGATTATCAAATTCTTCTCTTATGTTGTTAAACATTTCTGTGAAATTAATATTGATTTCTGGAATTGTAATTTCTGGCATTTCAAATTCTGGAATGTTGATGTCAAAATTAAGTTCAGGAATGTTGATGTCCATTTCTGGAATTGTGATATCTCCTAAATTGAATTTAAAATCGTTATCACCAAAATCTAAAAACTGATTTGCATTGGCATTAATTTGCACTTTATTTTTGTTTCCTAAGGCTTCAAATTTCCAGCCTTTTAAGAATTTTTGAGCTTCATCATATGATAAACCTTCAACCGTAATCTCTGCATTTATAGCAACTTCGTTTCGGTTCCAAGTAGTTACATTAACATCTGCATTACTTGCATTTATTGCTAGAACTACATCTTTATTTACTTTAAATTTCTCATTAAATTTTTTATTGAATTTTTGTGCTTGTAAACTGCTTATTAAAAAAGCTGCAATCAAAAATCCAATACTTCTATAAGTTTTGAGTTTCATTTTGTGTTGAATTTAATTGTTTTAAATCGTTTAACTGTTTTTTTAATCGCTGCAATAACTGTAATCGTAATTGCAAATTGTTTATCAATGCATTGATGATTTCATCATTAACTCCTTTTGTATTGAGCTCTGTAGTTAATGATTTGTATTCAGTAGTTAACTCGCTAATTTTAGCTAAATAACCATCTAAAATTTCTTTATTATCTTCGTTTACATCTAAATTACTAATCTCGTAATTGATGCTATTTGTATAGTAATCTTCTATTGATTTAAATTCTGGAGATAAATTTCCTAAACTAATTTCTTTGGTTGGTTTTACCTCTTCTATTGGATCCGTTTCCATTCCAAAATAACCAGCTGCTAAAGTCACAATTAACACAACAGAAGCTGCGATTTGCAACCATTTATAATTTTTCTTTTTAGGTTGATTGTTTACTTCTTTCAGCAATCTGTCCTGAAAATTATTTCTGTGATTTGCCGATAAAGAAACTTCTTCGTTCTTATAATTCTTCATGATTTCTCTAATATCCTTCGACATATTGTTCTTCTTTTAAAAGTTCTTGTAACTGTTTTTTTCCTCGCATTAAATGCGTTCTAGAAGCTACTTCTGTAATTCCTAATACTTGTGCTATTTCTTGATGATCGTATCCTTCTAATAAATATAATGACAGCACTACACTATATTTTTCTTTTAAACTTTTTATGGCTTTCGCAATAAAATCGGCTTGTAAACTGTGCGAAATACTCCAATCATCATTTTCATCTACCTTTTCGTAAACTTCTTCATTTAAAGAAACTATTTCTAGTTTTCTTTTCTTTAACCAATCTAAACTGTTGTTAATTACAATTCTTTTGATCCAAGCTCCAAAAGTAACTTCTCCTTTAAAAGAATCTATTTTTTGAAATGCTTTTATAAACGAATCCTGCATAATATCTTCTGCAACAAAAGAGTCTTTTACATATCTATTTGCTATGGCACACATTGCTTTACAATACAAATCGTACAGCTGCATTTGCGCTTTTGCGTCCTTATTTTTACAAGCCTCAATTAAATGATTATGTAATTCTTTAGTTTGGTTCATTGTTGATCAGTTACCTTAGAGACGAACCTTTTTTCGCTCTGTTGCAAAATCCTATAATTTTATTCATAAATTTACATTAAATATTTCGTTGATACTATTATGGCAATCAAAAAAGAATCTGCACTTCAAGAAAAACAAGGCGTTACGCAACCAGAAACAACAAGTAGTGCTTCTGCAAAAAAAATTAAAAAAAGCAGAAGTAAACAATTTTCTGTGGATGAATTTGTTGCTAAAATTTTAGCTGGCGATATTACTTTTTTAAGTAGAGCAATAACTTTAGTAGAAAGTACAAATACAACGCATCAACAAAAAGCAAACGAAATTTTAGAACGTTGTTTGCCACACGCAAATAAATCAATCAGAATTGGAATTACAGGTGTTCCTGGCGTTGGAAAAAGTACTTTTATAGAAAGTTACGGAAAGTATTTAACCAAACAAGATAAAAAAGTGGCTGTCTTAGCAATTGATCCAACAAGTTCTGTTAACAAAGGAAGTATTTTGGGTGATAAAACTCGAATGGAAGAATTGGTTACTGATAAAAATGCATTTATAAGACCTTCGCCTTCTGGATCTTCTTTAGGTGGCGTTGCACAAAAAACACGCGAAACTATTATTTTATGTGAAGCTGCCGGATTTGACACGATTATCATTGAAACTGTTGGTGTTGGGCAATCAGAAACTGCTGTACATTCTATGGTAGATTTCTTTTTGTTGCTAAAAATTGCAGGTGCTGGTGATGAGTTACAAGGAATTAAACGCGGAATTATAGAAATGGCAGATGCAATTGTTATCAATAAAGCAGACGGAGATAATATTCAGAATGCAAAAATTGCAAAAACCGAATTTAATAGAGCGTTGCATTTATATCCGCCAAAGGAAAGTTCTTGGCAACCAAAAGTATTAACATGTAGTGCTCTAAAACATAATGGAATTTCTGAAATCGATACAATGATTTCGGCATATTTATTGCTTACAAAAGAGAATAACTATTTTACAAAACGTAGAAACGAACAGAATACGTATTGGTTAAAAGCAACCATAGAACAACAGTTAAAAGATAATTTCTACAATAACAAAGCAGTTAAAAATCAGCTTGAAAAAGAAATACAAAATTTAGAAAAAGGAACTACAACGCCTTTTAATGCTGCTAAAAAATTACTTAATTTAGAATAAACGATTAAACAATGTTAAAAAAAATCACATTTACATACCTTTTACTTTTTACAATTATTTCCGCTTTTAGTCAAGATAAACAAAGAAAAGTATTCGATATATCTACATTAAATGATGGACCTTTTATATTTATTGAAAAAGATAAGTTAGTTCAGAAAGAAATCATAAATGGAGAAATTTCTATAAAAAATCTTCCTTTGAATGCTTATAAAACAACATTTAAGACAGAAGTTTCAACCTATAAGAATGTACAAAAAATTGCCGCTTTAAGTGATATTCACGGGCAATATGATTTAGCGGTTACACTTTTAAAAAACAATAAGATTATTGACAAAAACCTGAATTGGAGATTTGGAAAAGGTCATTTGGTAATTGTTGGAGATATTTTTGATCGTGGTCCAAAAGTTCATGAAACACTTTTGTTAGTTTACAAACTTGAACAACAAGCAAAAAAGAAAGGTGGTAAAGTTCACTTCTTACTTGGTAATCATGAATATATGGTTTTGCATAACGATTTAAGATATATCAATAGAAAATACAGGCATACAACAAGACTGTTGAGAATAAATTATAGTGAATTGTATGGTAAAAACACAGTTCTTGGAAGATGGCTTCGATCTAAAGCAACCATTGTAAAAATCAATAAAGATTATTTTGTTCATGGAGGAGTTTCTAAAGATTTTATTACCAAAACAGGATTTTCTAGCGAAACAATGCACACGATTAATTCTACAATGAGAAATGCTATTGATCGTGATAAAGAAGAAATGAAACCTACAGATTTCTATAAAACGTATTTTAGTAGTAAAGGACTGATTTGGTATCGTGGATATTTTTATGACAACTTAGAAGATACTGAAATTGACAACATTTTACATTTACTTGACTCCAAACACATTATTGTTGGTCATTGTTCAAACAAAGAAATTGTACAGCTATTCAACCATAAAATTTATGGCGTAGATTCTAGTCTAAAAAACGGTGAATATGGTGAGCTATTATTAATTAAAAAGAACAACTACCAACGTAAAACCTTAAAAGGGAAAAAGAAAAAATTTTCTAAGTAAATATTAAACTTTATCTATAAGAACTTCCTTAATATTGCAAAAAAGAAAAAATGAAATTACTTCATAAAATATTATTACTATTAGTTCTTGTTTTATCTGCTTGTACTAACGGATCTTCTTCAACAGAAATTCCAGATGCAACCGATAAAAAATTAACTATTTTTATCACCAATGATATTCACGGTAAAATTGACAACCTAGCCAAACTAAAATATTTGGTAGATGAAGAAAAAAAGAAAACAAATGTATTATTAACAAACGCTGGAGATATTTTTTCTGGAAACCCAATTGTAGATAATCATCCACAAAAAGGATTTCCAATAATCGATTTAATGAACCGAGTAGGTTATGATATTTCTGTGATTGGAAATCACGAATTTGACTACGGAGAAGAAAATCTAAAAAACAGAATGCAACAAGCAACATTTAAATGGGTTTGTGCAAATGTAGATGCAAGTAATTCTGTAATTCCGCAACCAACGCCATTTGCTTCTATAACTGTAGAAGGAATTAAAGTGAGTTTTTTAGGTTTGGTAGAAACTGACGGTAAAGAAAATGCTATCATTCCGTCAACACATCCTTGGCGTGTTAAAAACTTAACTTTTCAAGATCCAGAAGATGTTGTGCGAGATTATGAGAATGTGAAATCTCAAGAAAATGCTGATTTATTTATCGCCTTAACACATATTGGTCATACAAAAAATAACTCGATGGGTGATTTTCAATTAGCAACGCAGTTTCCAATTTTTGATTTGATTATTGGCGGACATTCAAACGGAAAAATCAATAGTGTTATTAATGACATTCCTGTTTTTCAAGCTGGTGGAAACTTAAATTATGTTGGTAAAATTGAACTGGTTATTCGTGATAAAAAAGTGGTTTCGATTGACTATGATTTGATTGACTTTAAAACAGTTACCAATGAAGATACAGACATGAAATCTCGCATTGACGATTATAATGACAATCCCTTTTTTAAAGAAATAGTTGGTACTTCAGAAATAAATCATAACAAAGCACAAGTTGGAAATTTCACTGCAGATGCCCTGCGATTAAATATGGGTGTTGATGTTACTTTTCAAAATTCGGGTGGTGTTAGAGCTCTTTTAAATCAAGGAGATATTACTAAAAAAGAGATTTTTCAAATTTTACCATTTAACAATCCAATGATGATTTATAGCATGACAGTTGGAGAAATTAAAGCTTTCTTAAAAGGTTCTGGTTCTGGATTTTATTATGCGGGCGTTATTTTTCAAAAAGGAAATAATGATGTGATTGTAAAAGATTTACAAGGAAATATAATCTCAGATAACACCGTTTTAAAAGTTGGTGTAAACGATTATGTTCCTGCAGTTTTCGATATGTATTTTCCAACAACAAGTTTAGTACAACCAGAAACCGATGCAGAAACCGTAATTAAGTATTTAAAACAAACCAGTAAAAAAATTAATTATAGTACTAGTAATAATTATTTTAGGTATTAATTTTTTTACATATAAACACATTACGAAGTAGCTTTTGCTAACCTTAAATTTAGTTTTTTTTAATAACAGAAACATATTCTTATCATTAGCAAAAGAGCTATAAAAGCACTTTCTCTGTCTCTTTCAGATTACTAAATTTTGTATTATACAATCAAAAAATAATGCTTACTTTTAATAAAAAATTTTAAAATCATTTATTTATGAAAAATACATTTACAAGAAACACATTTATTTTTTCAATATTATTTGCATTTGCAATTAGCTTTACTTCTTGTTCTGAAGATAATACCGCTTATAAAAAAGAAATTGAAACTGCAGATGCTTTTTTTAAAAAGCAACAGTATAACGAAGCAAAAACTTATTATTTAAAAGCAGCAAAACTAAACAAAGGAGAAACATATCCTACCAATCAGATTGCAAAAATAAACACCTTGCTTTCTGAAATTAAAGAAAAGAAAGTAAAACCAGATACTGAAGTTAAGGTAACAAAAGTGGTTGCAACTAAAACTAAAATTCAAAATCCTTTTATTGTTGTTATTGCTAGTTATGCAATAGAATCTAACGCTAAAGCGCATGAAAAAAAATTAAATAATAAAGGGTATAAAATTTCAATTGTAAAAAGTAGTGCTGGTAATTTTTTAGTTAGTTTAGATGCTTTTAACACCCTTACAAAATCATATAATTATTTAGAATCTTTAGATATTTCTGAAGATTATGATATTAATGAAGCTTGGGTTTATGAAATAAAATAAATAGTTTTTATAAATAAAAAAAGCTTCACTAAATAGTGAAGCTTTTTTTTATAAATATATTTTTCTAAGCAAATTCTATGCTAAAACCTCAGCAACTTTATCTGCAGCTTCTTGAAATTCTGTAGCAGAAATAATTTCCATTCCACTATTATCAATCAATTCTTTTGCTTCAATAGCATTTGTCCCTTGTAATCTACAAATAATTGGCACATTAATTTTGTCTCCCATATTTTTATAGGCATCAACAACTCCTTGTGCTACTCTATCACAACGAACAATTCCACCAAAAATATTTACTAAAATTGCTTTTACGTTTGTGTCTTTTAAGATAATTCCGAATGCAGTTTCTACACGTTGTGCATCAGCAGTTCCACCAACATCTAAAAAGTTTGCAGGTTCTCCTCCAGCTTGCTTAATTAAATCCATAGTTCCCATTGCTAAACCAGCTCCGTTTACCATACATCCAACATTACCATCTAAATCAACATAATTTAAACCAGCAGCGTTTGCTTCTACTTCAATAGGATTCTCTTCACGTAAATCACGCATTTGAGCATAATCTTTATGTCTGTATAAAGCATTATCGTCTAAAGTTACTTTAGCATCAACAGCCATAATTTTAGAATCTGATGTTTTTAATACTGGATTAATCTCAAACATAGAAGAATCAGATTTTACATATGCAGTATATAAGTTTGTTACAAACTTTACCATTTCTTTTAATGCAACTCCAGATAATCCTAAATTAAAGGCAACTTTACGTGCTTGAAAAGGCATTAATCCTAATAAAGGGTCTATTTCTTCAGTAAAAATTAAATGCGGAGTTTCTTCTGCCACAGTTTCGATATCCATTCCACCTTCAGTAGAATACATAATCATATTTTTACCAGTATTTCTATTTAATAAAACAGAGATGTAATATTCTTCTGGTTCAGAATCTCCAGGGTAATAAACATCCTCACAGATTAAAACTTGGTTTACTTTTTTACCTTCAGCAGAAGTTTGAGGTGTAACCAACATCATTCCAATAATATCATTAGAAATTGATTCTACTTCCGATAAGTTTTTTGCCAACTTAACTCCTCCACCTTTTCCACGTCCACCTGCATGAACCTGAGCTTTAACAACATACCAGCTAGTGCCAGTTTCTACTGTTAATTGTTTTGCTGCATCAACAGCATCTTTATGATTATTAGCTACAATTCCGCGTTGTATTCTTACGCCAAAGCTATTTAAGATTTCTTTTCCTTGATATTCGTGTAAATTCATTTTTAAGAATGTTTTTTAACGCAACAAAAATACAAATTCAAATTAGAATAACACAGCAATTTTTATAAAATAACACAGTAAAAAATAACCGCTAAAAAACATTTCATTTCATTTAGAAATTAACAATATTTTATGACAATTAGAATAAAACCTAAATATTTTTGCTAGTTTAACTAACTATTACAAATAATGATGACTAAGAGCTCAAAATTCTTAATTCTAATCTCCCTTTTTACAAGTGCCTTTCTTTATTCTCAGGCGAACATTCCAAAGAAAACATTAAACATAAAACGCAGTAACAATAAAGCACCCAAAATTGATGGTTTGCTAAATGACGCTGCATGGAAAGGTTTAGAAATAGCAAAAGATTTTGTAATGCTAGAACCTAATAATGGCGAAAAAGAAAATCCAGATTTAAGAACTGAGGTGAAAGTTTTATACGATGATGAAGCTATTTATATCGGCGCGATGTTGTATCACCCAGATCCATCAAAGATTGCAAAAGAATTTACAAGTAGAGACAATTACGGACAAGCAGATCATTTTACACTAGTATTGAATCCAAATAATGATGGATTAAATGCTACACAGTTTGAAGTTTTAATTACCGGAACTCAAGTAGATGCTAAAGTTACAAATGGAAATGAAGATAGAAATTGGAGTGCTGTTTGGAAAAGTGCAACTAAGGTTTTAAAAAATGGTTGGTCTGTAGAAATGAAGATTCCTTATGCAGCTTTACGTTTTTCAAATGAAGAAGTACAAACATGGGGAATACAATTTGGAAGAAAGTTAATCAACGAAAACTCACAATATTCTTGGAATCATATTGACAATACAATTGGTAGGTGGACACAATACGATGGAGTTTTAAAAGGAATAAGAAATATTGACCCTCCAACTCGATTAAGTTTTTACCCTTATGCATCAAGTACTGTTGCACATTTTGATGGAGAAACAGAATATAATCAAAGTTTAGGATTGGATTTAAAATACGGAATTACTGAAAATTTCACTTTAGACCTAACATTAGTACCAGATTTTGGGCAAACTGCTTTTGATAATATTACTTTGAATCTTGGCCCTTTTGAACAACGTTTTAATGAACAAAGACAATTTTTTACAGAAGGAACAGAATTGTTTAACAAAGGTAGGATGTTTTATTCAAGAAGAATAGGAAACAGACCTGTTGGATATTATGCTGCAGATGATAATTTAAATACCAATGAAGAAGTTTTTGCAAACCCAGATAAAGTAAACATGTTAAACGCTTTAAAAGTTTCTGGTAGAACAAAAGGCGGCTTAGGAATTGGGTTTTTCAATGCCATTACAGACGAAACCAAAGCAACTATCAAAAGAACAACAACTCAAGGTGGATCAACTGTTGATGAATACTATAAAAAAATAACCGAACCATATGCTAATTATAATGTATTGGTTTTAGATCAACAATTCAATCAAAACTCCTCAGTAACTTTTGTAAACACTAATGTATTAAGAGAAGGAGAATTCAGAGATGCAAATGTTACAGGTTTACTGTATCATTTAACAAACAAATCTAATACTTACTTTGCTGACGGATATATAAAAACTAGTAATATTAAAGAAAATGGAGCAACAGAAACTGGCTACGCTTTTGATTCTAGTATTGCAAAAATTTCTGGTAATTGGCAAGGAGAAATTGGTTATAACATGGAAGATGATGTTTATAACTATAACGATTTAGGATTTCAAAGACGAAACAACAAACAAACTATTTACACGATTGCTAGTTATAGAATTTTAAAACCTTTAGGTAAATTTAACGACCTTAGAATAAGCTTTAGACTATTTAATAGCTTTCTATACAAACCAGGTGTTTATACAGGTAATAGCTACAGAGCAGGTTTCTTTGCAAACACAAACAAACGTTTTTCTTTTGGTCTTAATGTAAAAGGAAGACTAGGAAAACAAAAAGACTTCTTCGAACCAAGAAGAGATATCTCTGAAGGAATTTATTTAGAAAGAAACCCAGAAATTGATTTTGATGGTTTTATTTCTACAGATTTCAGAAAAAAATTCGCTATTGATGTAAAAGCAAATGCTAGAAAAGTATTTGACACAGATCAAACTAGGTATGGATTTGAGTTTGGACCAAGATATCGTTTTAGTAATAAAATGAATTTAGTTTATCGATTCAATTTTAGAAGCGATAAAAATGCAATTGGTTATGTAAGTGACGATTCAGTAAATATTATTTTTGGAAAAAGAAATTCTGACTCTTACGAAAACAGCTTGTCAACAAAATATAGTTTTAGTACAAAATCTTCGTTATCGTTATCTTTTAGACATTATTGGCAAACTGTAAAATATAGCAACCAGTATTATAGCTTAAATAATAGCGGAACATTAGACAACCATACTTATACAGGAAGTCACGATGTAAACTACAATAGTTGGAATTTAGATGTAAATTATTGGTGGGAATTTGCACCAGGAAGTCAGCTAACAGCATTTTACAGAAATTCAATTTTTAATTCAAATGACCAATCTGCATTAAATTTTGTAAATAACATCAGAGATTTATTCAATCAACCAGCCTTACATACTTTTTCTATTAAATTTGTTTACTTTATTGATTACAACAACCTAAAAAATATTTTCTAAAAATATTTTACTTTATAATAAAAGTCTCAATTATTTTAATTGAGGCTTTTTTTTACATCTCAATACATTACTTCCACAATTCAATACATTCTATTTTAATTAAAGCGTGTCAATAAATATTTTTGACACATAAATCCTTTTAAGATTTAATTAACAAATTAAACTGTGACGTTTCACTTTTTGGGAAGTCTTTACGGTAATCAATCAAAACAAATACAAATGAAACTACGCATAAGTACATTGTTGTTTATTTTAATATTTCAATCTACATTCTCACAAACTAAAACAGATAGAAAAAAAATAAATGCAACAAGAATTACAACTCCTCCAAAAATTGATGGTGTTCTAAATGATGCAGCATGGAAAAATGCAGAATTAATTACAGATTTTATTGTTTTTAGACCAGAAAACGGTGAAAAAGTAGCTGACGAATATCAAACTACTGTCAAAGTCATTTATAATGATGATGCTATTTATATTTCGGCAATAATGTTAGATCCAAACCCAGATAAAATACCAATGCAATTTGCTACTAGAGATAATTTTAGTCAAGCAGATTTCTTCTTAGTTACTATCAACCCAAATGATGATGGGCAAAATCCTTTTGAGTTTGTTGTTCAAAGCACAGGTAATCAATCTGATTCTAAAGTTTCTAATGGAAATGAAGATTTTAATTGGAGCGCGGTTTGGCAAAGCGCTGCTAAAGTAAATGAAAAAGGTTGGGCTGTTGAAATGAAAATTCCATATTCTGCAATACGCTTTGCAAACTCAGAAGTACAACATTGGGGATTTAATTTTCACAGACGATTAGAAGGTTTAAATGAACAACACACATGGACTTTTATTGATAATTCAATTGGTCGTTGGACACAGCATGACGGATTAATAGAAAATTTTAAAGACATTAAGCCACCAACTCGATTAGGACTTTACCCTTACGCTTCTGCAATAACAGATTCTTATGACGGAACATCAACTAACGATTGGAATATTGGACTAGATGTAAAATACGGAATCACCGAGAATTTTACATTAGACGCAACTTTAATTCCTGATTTTAGTCAAGCTGGATTTGATAATGTAGAATTAAATTTAGGACCTTTTGAACAACAATTTGCCGAACAAAGACAGTTTTTTACCGAAGGAACAGAATTGTTCAACAAAGGAAGATTGTTTTATTCTCGAAGAATTGGAAGTTCTCCAATTGATCAATTTGATGTTGAGTCTCAATTAAATGCAAATGAAGAAATTACAGATTCCCCTGGCAAAGTAACCATGTTAAATGCTATAAAAATCTCAGGAAGAACAAAAAGCGGATTGGGAATTGGCTTTTTCAATGCTATTACAGGCAAAACTGAAGCTACCATAAAAGATAAAGTAACAGGCGATACAAGAAAAGTTGAAACAAGCCCGTTTTCCAACTACAATATCTTAGTATTAGATCAGCAATTCAATCAAAACTCTTCTGTAACCTTAATAAATACAAATGTAACTAGAGCTGGTAATTTTAGAGATGCAAACACAACTGGCTTACTTTGGCATGTAGAAACCAAAGACAGCAAATACAATGTTGATGGCTCTGTAAAAATGAGTAATATTTTTGATGATGTAAACAACCCTAATACTGGTTACACTTTTGATACAAGCATTGGATACAATGCCGGAAGATGGAGATGGGAAATTGGTTATAATTTTGAAGACGAAAATTTTAATCCAAATGATATGGGGATTTTATTTAACAACAATGATAGATCAATCTATACAAGTGCCGGATTTAGAACCATAAAACCAGAAGGAATTTTTAATCGTTATAACTTTAACTTTTATGGAAACATGCAATACCAACATGCATCTGGCGAATATACTGGTTCTGAAGCTGGATTAAATTTTAACGCGCAAACCAAAAGTCGTTTTAATTTTGGAGCCAATTTAAATTACAATACTACTAGAAAAGATTTTAACGAACCAAGACAAGGAAACACAAGTGGCGTTTATTTTACTAGACCAGAAAGATTGAATTTTAATTCTTGGTTCAATACAAATTCTCAAAAAAAGCTTGGGTTAAATATGAATTTTTATGCGACAAATTTCTCTAACAATCCAAAAAAGAGTTATGGATTTGGAGTAAGACCACGTTATCGATTTAGCGATAAGTTCTCTTTAAATTACAACATGAATTACAATTCAACTCTAAGCGATCAAGGTTTTGTTGAAGAAGTTGGAAATGACATTATTTTTGGTGATAGAGACAGAAATAGTTATACAAACTCTCTTTCTGGAAGATACAACTTTAGTACAAAATCTTCTTTATCATTATCATTCAGACATTACTGGAGTTCGGTAGATTACACAGATAGTTACTATAAATTAAATACAGACGGTAGCTTAACAAGCCAAGCATATAACAACGGAAGTGATATCAATTTTAATAGTTGGAATTTAGATTTAAACTACATCTGGCAATTCGCTCCTGGAAGTCAGTTAATCGCTTTGTACAGAAATACAATCTTTAACCAAGACTCAAATTCTAACTTAGATTTCTTTAAAAATTTAGATAATTTGTTTCAACAACCAAATCAAAATATATTCTCTTTACGTTTTGTGTATTATATAGATTACAACAACCTTAAAAAAATATTTTAAATTCCATTAAATAGTTTCAAAGACCTTGTTGTGTTAAAGCTTCAAGGTCTTTTCTGTTTTTATCACTTATTTTTAATACTTTCGTTGTTCTGATACTTACTTATGATCATTGCAAAAAACATACATAAATCTTACGGAAATCTTGCTGTTTTAAAAGGCGTAGACTTACACATTAAAAAAGGAGAAGTTGTTGCTATTGTTGGTCCTTCTGGAGCAGGAAAAACAACTTTACTACAAATTATTGGAACCTTAGACAAACCAAAAACTACCGTTGATTATAATTTAACTTTAAACAATGTTTCTTTAAAAGGAATAACTGATAATTTAGTTTCAAAATTTAGGAATGAGCACATTGGATTTATTTTTCAATTTCATCAATTATTACCAGAATTTACGGCATTAGAAAATGTTTGTATTCCTGCATTTATCGCAAAAAAAGAAAAGAAAGAAACCGAACAAAAAGCCAAAGAAATTTTAGATTTTTTAGGCTTGCAAGATCGATATCATCACAAACCGAATCAGCTTTCTGGCGGAGAACAACAACGCGTTGCAGTTGCAAGAGCGTTGATAAATAATCCTTCTGTAATTTTAGCTGATGAGCCAAGTGGAAACCTAGATTCTGCATCAGCAAAAAACTTACACGAGCTATTTTTTCAACTCAGAGATAAATTCAATCAAACCTTTGTATTGGTTACTCACAATGAAGAATTAGCAAATATGGCAGACAGAAAACTAGTTATGAAAGATGGGTTAATTGTTTAAATATTGTAACAAACAACATTTTTCTCTACCAATAAACAAATCGATTTACTATGCATAAAACATTCCAAGAAGTTATTGCTTTTATAAAGAATCCAGTATTAGAAAAAGATAGTAATCCTGACATTTTATATCGATTTAAAATATTTTCACATCTCTTAATAATAAGCATAATTACTGGTTTTATCTTCACTCCTATTTTTGTTATTATTGAAGAAGTTGGTTGGGTTAACATGGATGATCATGCGATGGATGATATGATGAAACAATTTTCAAAACCAGTTGTTCTTTTCTTAGCAGCTGTAATTGCTCCAATTTTTGAAGAACTAATTTTTAGAGCTCCAATAACTTTATTCAAACGTAAAAAAGCATTCAAATTTGCTTTCTATATTTTCACAATTTTATTTGGATTAATCCACATTACAAATTATACAATTACCACAACTGTTATTCTTTTAACACCATTTTTAGTAGCTCCACAGCTTTTTGTTGGCGCTTATTTTGGATTTATCAGAACAAAATTTAATCTAGGTTACAGCATGTTATTACATTCTGCATACAATACATTCTTTATGCTAATTGCTTTTTCAACAGGCGCTTTCTAATGACAAAAGCTGATTTAAAAGAATTCTTAGACGAAAAAGTTGTTTTATACAACAATCCAAAGTTTATAGAATCTGACCCTATTCAAATTCCGCATTTGTTTTCTAAAAAAGAAGATATAGAAATTGCCGGATTTTTAGCAGCAACCATTGCTTGGGGAAATCGGAAGATGATTATTAAAAATTCGAAACGTTTTATGGAATTGCTAGACCATTCGCCTCATGATTTTATTATAAATCATCAAGAGAAAGATTTGAATCGTTTTGAAGGTTTTGTGCATAGAACATTTAATTCGGTAGATGCAATTCAGTTTATAAAGTCGTTACAGCATTTATATATAAAACACAACGGATTAGAGCAATCGTTTGCTATTAAAGACCAAACAACAAATTACAGAACAGCAATTTCTAATTTTAAGCAATTATTTTTTGAAGTTCCACATCAACAAAGAACACAAAAGCACATTTCTGATCCACTAAAAGGTTCTGCAGCAAAAAGAATCAATATGTTTTTACGTTGGATGGTTAGAAACGACAATTGTGGCGTTGACTTCGGAATTTGGAAAACACACAATCCAGCACATATTTCTTGTCCGATTGATGTGCATTCTGGAAACGTAGCTAGAAAATTAGGGTTACTAAACAGAAAACAAAACGATTGGAAAGCAGTTTCTGAGTTAGACAATCAATTACGTCTTTTAGATAAAAACGACCCTTCTAAATACGATTTTGCATTATTTGGATTGGGAGTTTTTGAAAAATTTTAATTCAAAAAAAGTCAATTTAGTTTACTTATATTTGAAATCTAATTACAACACATGCAATTTAAACATCCAGAAATTTTATACTTTTTAGGCTTTATTTTAATTCCTATTTTGGTGCATTTATTTCAATTGCAAAAGTTCAAAAAAACACCTTTTACCAACGTTGCTTTTTTGCAAAAATTAGTACTTCAAACACGTAAAAGTTCACGCTTAAAAAAGTGGCTTATTTTAGCTTCAAGAATCTTACTTTTTAGTGCACTTATTTTTGCTTTTTCTCAACCTTATTTTAGCAATAAAAAAGCTTCAAAAGAAGAACATATTTTTATCTATTTAGACAATTCTTTAAGTATAAATACCAAAGGAGAAAAAGGAAATTTATTGCAAAATGCTGTCAAAGAAATTATAGAAAATAATTCTGATAAAGAATCATATAGCTTATTGACTAATTCTGATTTTTATCAAAACATCAATGCAAGCGAGCTTAAAAAAACAGTATTAAATTTAAAACCTAATGCTTCTTACAGGAGTTTAGAAGAAGTTTTACTAAAAATCGAGAGTTTTAAACCAATCCAAATAAACACTTTAAATAAAAACATATTAATATCTGATTTTCAAATAAGTAAAAAAAATAAAAAAATAAATTTTACAAATGTAACATCACCAATTTCGTTTATCAAACTACAATCAGTTCAAAAAAACAATCTTTCTATCAATACTGTTTTTATAGAAAATGAAAACGACAATAATTTCATCATAAATGTTGTAGTTAAAAACCAAGGCGTAGAAAAAAACAATATTTCAATTGCGCTTTACAATGATGAAACTGTTGTTTCTAAACAAACTTTTTCCGTCAAAAAAGATGAAGAGAAAAACATCTTCTTCCCTATTCAAAATCAAACAAAATTAAAAGGAAAAATACAACTCGATTTTGATGATGCTTTTAGCTTTGACAACACGTTTTATTTTACATTAAATTCAACTAAAAAAATCAATGTTTTTAGCATTGGAAAAAACGCTGATTTCTTATCAAAAATTTACACCAAAAACGAATTCAATTTCGCATCAAGTTCTTTGCAAAATATCAATTATAATGTTTTAGAAAAACAAGAATTAATTATTTTAAATGAACTAGAAAATTTACCAAATTCACTTAGTACTTTTTTACAAGCACATTTAAAAGAAGGAAAAAACTTAGTTGTAATTCCGAATGCAAATACAAACATTAATTCTTACAATTCATTTTTTAACAAACTAAGAATTGGAAACATTTCTTACAAATCGTCTGACTCTTTAAAAATCACCAATATCAATTTCAAGAATCCATTCTTTAAAAATGTATTTTCAAAAACGATTCAGAATTTTCAATATCCAGTTGTCAAAAGTTTTTTTAATTCGTCTTTTAAAAACGCCTCTAG
>CAXICE010000009.1:0-18883 GCA_964022045.1 uncultured Polaribacter sp.
AGTAAAGATGTTTAAACTTCCTACAATTAAAAACAGCATAAATTTCAATCTACATTTGATTGATTTTCAGATCCTTTAAGCAATCGTTTTTTAGCAATTCAATAACTTTATTTAATAATGGGTTTCGATTATTTTTATTCCAAACTACTGATAATGTAGTCTTCTGTTTTATTTTTTTCAATTCGATAAATTTCACATTTTTATTCTCTTTCATTACTAAAGATTTTGGCACAATAGAAATACCAAATCCATTTTCTACTAATTTATAAATTGAACCTGCATGAATTGTATTGTGAGAAACAATAGGCGTAAAACCACTATCATCAAAAATCTGCATCACTTTTTCATAGTAAGAAGAACTGTATTTTGGATCAAACAGAATAAATGATTCTTTTTTAAATTGAGAAACTTTTTTAAAATTCCCTTCATTTATTGGATGGGTCTTTGGCAATACCAAACAAAACGACTCTTTTAAAACTGTTTTCATTTCTAAGCCTAAAGGAACCCTTTCTAGTCTTACAAAGCCCAAATCAATATCAAACGAAAACAAATTATCAATCTGCTTTTGGTTATCTAACTCCTTTAAAGTAACCATCACATTTTGGTGTTCTTTCTTAAATTTAATCAATAAATCAGGAATAATATTTTGCATTGCTGAACCTACATAACCAAACTTCAAGTCACCACTTTTACCATCATTCAATAATTTTGCATGATCAAAAGTGTGCTCTAAATTTTTAAGGTTAATCTGCAATTCGGTCTTCAAAAATTCACCAGCTATTGACAATTTTACTTTTCTATTATGCCTTTCAAATAAAATAACCCCCAAACTTTCTTCCATTTGTTTAATTTGCCTACTCAAACCTGGCTGAGAAATAAACAACCTTTCCGCTGCTTTTCTGAAATGCAACTCTTCTGCAACCACTAAAAAATATTTGATGTGACGAATTTCTATTTGATAACTCATAGTTATTATTTGATGATTTAAATAATATTAATAAGCATCAAAAATAACAATAACTTTGTAAGAATACCAATTTTAAGACAATGACATTTAAATACGGAATAGATCATTTAACAGTTGATAAAGTAATTGCGATTGCAAATGGTGATTTACAAGGAAAAATCGACCAAAAAGCAACACAAAGAATAAAAGTTTGTAGACAAAAAGTAGAAACCATGGCAAATGGTAAAAAAGCTGTTTACGGAATTAACACGGGTTTTGGGCCCTTGTGCGATGTACAAATTACACCCGAAGAAACCAGCAAACTACAAGAAAACTTATTGATTACGCACGCTGTTGGCGTTGGAAATCCAATCGACAAACAACTTTCTAAAGTCATGATGATTTGTAAAGTTCACGCATTGTGTCAAGGATTTTCTGGAGTTCGATTAGAGTTAATTGAACGTATCTTATATTTTATAGAAAACGATTTACTACCAATTGTTCCTGAACAAGGTTCAGTTGGTGCTTCTGGAGATTTAGCTCCGTTATCACACTTGTTCTTACCTCTATTAGGTGAAGGTGATTTTTGGGTTGAAAATGAAATTATTCCTGCAAAAAAAGTATTAGAAAATCACAATCTAAAACCGATAGTTCTTCAAGCAAAAGAAGGTTTAGGATTGATAAACGGAACACAATTTATTTTAGCGCACGCAATTATCGGGTTAAAAAAAATGGAATACATTTTAGATTTAGCTGATGTTTCTGGAGCTATGAGTATTGAAGGCTACCAAGGAAGCGCTTCTCCTTTTAAATCTGAATTACACCAAATTCGTCCATTTAAAGGAAATATAAAAGTTGCTGAACGCATGAGAATGTTATTCGAAGATTCAGAGAATATCAATTCACACGAAAGTTGTGCTAGAGTTCAAGATCCATATTCTATGCGTTGTATTCCGCAAGTTCATGGCGCTTCAAGAAATGCATTTTATCATTTAAATGAATTGGCAGAAATTGAAATGAATTCAGTTACAGACAATCCAATTGTATTGAGTGAAACTGAAGCAATTTCTGGCGGAAATTTCCACGGACAACCTTTAGCAATGGCGTTAGATTACGCTTCAATTGCTGCATCAGAATTAGGAAATATTGCCGACAGGCGTTGTTATTTATTACTCGAAGGTAAATATGGTTTACCGCGCTTATTAACTTCTGGCGGTGGATTAAATTCTGGATTTATGATTCCACAATATACAACAGCAGCGTTGGTTACAGAAAATAAATCGTTGTGCTTTCCTCCTTCTGCAGATAGCGTTCCAACTTCACTAGGACAAGAAGATCATGTTTCTATGGGAAGTATTTCTGGGCGGAAATTCAATCAGATTTTAGGAAATATCGATAAGATTTTAGCCATCGAATTAATGTATGCCGCACAAGCGATGGAATTTAGAAGACCAAATACTTTCTCTAAAATTATTGAAGAGAATTTTGCAATCATCAGAAGTAAAGTTGATAAACTAGAAGATGATCGTATTTTAAAAGATGACATCAACAATATGATTCAGTTAGTAAAAAATCAAGAATTTAAAGTTGCTTAATTATGACATTTAAAGAAGAAATATTACAAGGAATTCCAACTGAGATCCCACAAAAAAAAGAATATCCTGCAAATGCAAACAGAGCACCAAAAAGAAAAGATATTCTGTCTGCAGATGAGAAAAAACTAGCAATTAAAAACGCATTGCGTTATTTCCCAAAAGATTGGCATCAAGAATTAGCCATCGAATTTGCAGAAGAATTAAAAGATTTTGGACGCATTTACATGCACAGGTTCAAACCAAATTATAAAATTTACGCAAGATCAATTTCGGCATATCCTGCTAAATCATCACAAGCCGCAGCAATTATGTTGATGATTCAAAATAACTTAGATCCAGCAGTTGCGCAACATCCAGAGGAACTAATTACATACGGAGGAAACGGTGCCGTTTTTCAAAATTGGGCGCAATATTTAGTAGTGATGCATTATTTAGCAACAATGACAGACGAGCAAACTTTACACATGTATTCTGGTCATCCGATGGGATTATTTCCATCCTCTAAAAATGCGCCGCGAGTTGTAGTTTCTAACGGAATGATGATTCCAAATTACTCAAAACCGGATGATTGGGAAAAATTTAATGCACTTGGAGTTACGCAATACGGACAAATGACTGCAGGCTCTTTTATGTACATTGGCCCACAAGGAATTGTGCACGGAACTACAATTACGGTGATGAATGCTTTTAGAAAAATATTACCAAAAGGAGAAAATCCGAATGGAAAAATATTTTTAACCGCCGGTTTAGGTGGAATGAGTGGAGCGCAACCAAAAGCAGGAAATATTGCTGGCTGTATTACAATTGCAGCAGAAGTGAATGCAAAAGCAGCAACAAAAAGACATGAACAAGGTTGGGTTGATGTTTTAATTGACAATATGAATGATTTGATTATTCGTGTAAAAAAAGCACAAGAAAACAACGAAATTGTTTCGATTGCATACATTGGAAATGTGGTAGAAATTTGGGAACGTTTTGATAAAGAAAATATTTTTATTCACGTTGGTTCAGATCAAACTTCATTGCATATCCCTTGGACTGGAGGATATTATCCAGTTGATATTTCTTATCAAGAATCTAACAGATTAATTGCCGAAGAGCCAGCAGTTTTTAAAGAAAAAGTACAAGAAACTTTAAGAAGACACGCAGCGGCAATTAATAATCACACCAAAAAAGGAACTTATTTCTTTGACTATGGAAATGCTTTTTTACTAGAATCGTCTCGTGCTGGTGCAGATGTAATGGCAGAGAATAATATCGATTTTAAATATCCTTCTTACGTACAAGATATTTTAGGCCCGATGTGTTTTGATTATGGTTTTGGCCCTTTTCGTTGGGTTTGTGCTTCAGGAAAATCTGAAGATTTAGATAAAACTGATGAAATTGCGGCGAATGTTTTACAAGAAATTATGGAAAATTCTCCAGAAGAAATTCAGTTGCAAATGCAAGATAATATCACTTGGATTAAAGACGCAAAAAAGAATAAAATGGTGGTTGGTTCGCAAGCACGAATTTTATATGCTGATGCAGAAGGGCGATCAAAAATTGCCGAAGCATTTAACAATGCAATTGCAAATAATGAAATCGGTCCAGTAGTTTTAGGAAGAGATCATCATGATGTAAGCGGAACAGATTCGCCTTTTAGAGAAACGTCTAATATTTATGACGGAAGTAAATTTACTGCAGACATGGCAATTCATAATGTAATTGGCGATAGTTTTAGAGGTGCAACTTGGGTTTCTATTCACAATGGCGGCGGCGTTGGTTGGGGAGAAGTGATGAATGGTGGTTTCGGAATGTTATTAGACGGAACCAAAGAAGCAGAAGTCCGACTAAAAAACATGCTTTTTTATGATGTAAATAACGGAATTGCACGCAGAAGCTGGGCAAGAAACGACGAAGCTATTTTTGCTATTAAAAGAGAAATGGAAAGAACTCCGAATTTAAAAGTAACTTTACCAAATCTTGTAGAAGACGAATTATTAAACGGTTTATTTTAATGACAACTTTATTTATAAATATCAAAGAATTAATTCAGGTTAGAGATTCTAATATTTCTTTTGTTTCTGGAAATGAAATGAAAGAATTACCAACCATTAAAAATGCTTTTTTAGTTATTGAAAATGGATTGATTGCTGATTATGGCTCGATGGAAAACTGTCCAAAAATCGATGCAGAAATTATTGATGTTACTGGGAAAATGATTTTACCTTCTTGGTGCGATTCTCATACACATATCGTTTATGCAGGAAATAGAGAAGGCGAATTTGTTGATAGAATTAATGGGTTATCATATGAAGAAATTGCTAATCGTGGTGGCGGAATTTTAAATTCAGCAAAAAAACTCCAAGAAACTTCTGAAGAAGAATTATACAATCAAAGTAAAGCTCGTTTAGAGGAAGTAATACAATTAGGAACTGGCGCAATTGAAATAAAATCTGGCTACGGATTAACCGAAGAAGCCGAATTAAAAATGCTTCGTGTCATTAAAAAATTAAAAGAGAATTACAACATTCCCATTAAAGCAACTTTTTTAGGCGCACATGCAGTTCCTCAAGAATACAAGGACAATAAACAAGGTTATTTGCTAATGCTTATTGATGAAGTGATTCCGAAAGTAGCAGCGCAAAATTTAGCAGATTATATTGATATTTTCTGTGAAACTGGTTATTTTTCTGTTGCTGATACAGAACTCATTTTATCCGCAGGAAAAAAACATGGATTGATTCCTAAAATTCATGTAAATCAGTTTACTGCAATTGGTGGTGTGCAAGCCGGAATTAAATTCGATGCATTATCGGTGGATCATTTAGAAGAAATGCGAGAAGAAGATATTGTTGCGCTTCAAAATTCTAAAACGATGCCAGTTGCTTTACCAAGTTGCTCGTACTTTTTAAGCATTCCGTATACACCAGCTCGTAAAATGATTGACGCCGGTTTGCCATTAGCTTTAGCAACTGATTACAATCCTGGTTCTACACCTTCAGGAAACATGAATTTTGTGGTTTCAACAGCCTGTATCAAAATGAAAATGACACCAGAAGAAGCTATAAATGCAGCAACAATTAACGGTGCTTATGCAATGGGATTAGAAAACGAAGTTGGTTCAATCACAAAAGGAAAGTTGGCAAATTTTATCATTACAAAGCCAATTAATTCTTATGGATTTATTCCATATTCTTTTGGAATAAATCAAATAGAAAACATATACTTAAAAGGACAAAAAATTGACTAAACTATTTAATGTAGATTACCAGTCGGCGCAAAAGATTTATTGGTCAGGGAGAAAGTCTAATCCAGATATAGGAAATCAATATTGGCATCAAGAAGTTAAGCTATTAGACACCAATACGATTAAGAATGAAGAAATAGACATTGCTTTATTGGGTTACGTTTGTGACGAAGGTGTTCGAAGAAACTTAGGCAGAGTTGGCGCTAGCAAAGGACCTACAACAGTACGTGAAAGACTCGCTAAACTCCCAATTCACTTTGACAAAAAAACAGTAGCAGATATTGGAAATATTATCTGTGTTGATGAAGATATGGAATCTTGTCAATTAGCTTTTGCTAAAACAATACAACAACTTATTTCAAGAAAAATTTTCCCAATAGCTATTGGCGGTGGACATGATATGTCTTACGGACACTTTAAAGGCATTTATGACGCTGTTAAAAACACCGCAAAGAATAAAATTGGAATCATTAATTTTGATGCACATTTTGATTTACGTCCTGTAGAAATAAAACCTAATTCAGGAACTCCATTTAATCAGATTTTAAATGAATTTGATAATGTTGAATATTTTGCGATTGGTATTCAGAGACAGGCAAACACAAAAGAGTTATTTAATATTGCCAAAGATGACAACATCAACTTTGCTATTAATTACGAATGTGAATCTTCAAAAGAAGAATTAAGAGTCTTACAAGAAAGAGTTCAGACCGTTATTGATTCTTGTGATTATTTATACATCACCATAGATTTAGATGGTTTTTCTTCTGCTTATGCACCAGGAGTTAGCGCACCATCTCCATTAGGTTTTACTCCGTATTTTGTTTTTAAGATGCTTCGCTTTTTGTTCGACACCAAAAAAGTTATTTCTTGTGATATCGCTGAACTTAATCCAACTTTAGACAGAGACAATATAACGGCAAATTTAGCCGCTAAACTAATAGATTTTATAGTAATGAAATTAGAAAATGAGTAAATAAAAAGCCAGCTATTTAGCTGGCTTTTTATTTACTTCTTTATATCATGTGAAGAGTATTTACTTCTTGTGAAGTTAATTCTCTATATCTTCCACGTGGTAAGTTTTTCTTTGTTAATCCTGCAAAAATAACACGATCTAACTTTACAACTTTATATCCGAAGTGTTCAAAAATCTTACGAACAATTCTATTTCTACCAGAGTGAATTTTGATTCCGACTTCTGTTTTAGACTCTCCAACAACATAATCAACATCATCTATAAAAACCTTTCTACCTTCAATAATTACTTCTTCTCTAATTTTTTGAAGATGCTTCATTTCAAACTTTTTATCAAGTGAAGCGTGGTATAATTTCTGAACATTATGTTTTGGATGCGTAAGCTTTTTTGCTAAATCTCCATCATTAGTAAACAGCAACAAACCTGTTGTGTTTCTATCTAACCTACCAACAGGATACACGCGTTCTCTTGCTGCATTTTCTATTAAATCCATCACCGTTTTTCTACCACGTTCATCATCCATTGTGGTAATGTAATTTTTTGGCTTATTTAATAAAATATACCTTTTCTCTTCAGGAGAAATTGATGAGCCGTCAAAACGAACCTCACTTCCAGGTTTTACTTTAAAGCCCATTTCTGTAATTACAACTCCATCTACAGTTACATTTCCTGAAGCGATTAATTTATCAGCTTCTCTTCTTGAAGAAACTCCTGAATTTGAAATGTATTTATTTAATCTAATTCCGTCCTCAGGGTTTGCTTTCGGAGCCGTTTTTATTTTTTTATACTCTTTTTTCTTTCGCTGAAAGCCATTGTTATTATTACCTCCAGATTGTCGTCCTCGCGACGAGTTTTTATTTGAGTCCATTTTTTATTAATTTTTGGCAAAGATACTGTTAAATATTTGATTTAATTCAGTTTATCAATTACTCTTTCCAGAACTAAAGAAGGATCAATAAAAAGCAAACTTAAAACACCAAGAAGTAGCATAATTTTAAGAACATTATGAAGAAAAACATAATGCCTCTTTAAATTTGATTTCCAAAGAAAGTAACCAATAAATAGCAACATATTAAATGAAAACAAAAAATAATATTTCATATAACCTATACCCGAATAGTTTAACAAAATAATTACAGGAAAAAATGTTAACATAATAAAAACAATTCCTAATCTTCTTGTTTTACGCTCTCCATATTTCACTGGAAATGTCATATAGTTATTTACTATCGCTCCTCTTAAATTTTCCAAATCCTTTATCAATTGTCTTAATAATAAAACCAAGAACAGAAACAAGGCGTGTACAAATATTATTTTTGAAAAATTTTTATAGTAAACAAAAATTGTAAAAAATGGTAAAATTGTTAAAATTGATACTGAAATCAAACCAATAAAAGGATGCTTCTTTAATTTATGAGAATACAACCAAATTACAAAAATATAAACAGCAAAAAACAAAGCAGCTCTCCATGAAATGAACCAACCGAAAATAAAACCTAAGAAATTAAGAAGAAAGTAAATCTGTAGTTTAGTTTTCTGACCAACTACATTATCAATACTTGTTTTAATTGGTCTATTAATTTTATCGGCTTTTACATCATAAAAATTATTGATTATATAACCAGATGAAACTACACATATTGACGCTAAAACAATAAATAATAATTGATAGTCTAATAAAACAAAACGTAATGATTTTTTTGGGGAAAAAATAAAAATAGCGGCTAAATACTGAGCAAAAACTAGCGCTAAAATATTATAACCTCTAATAACCGAAAGCAAGCTTAGCAACTTGTAGATAAAAGATGTTGATTTAGAATTCCTCACTTTATAAGTTTTTGGTTTTCTAAAATCGATATACCATCTCTAATTTATAACCTTGTAATTTTTCTTTTGCTTTTTCGTAGTCCTCTGTAAAACCAAGTATATAACCACCTCCACCAGAACCGCACAATTTTAAATAATAATCGTTTGTAGAAATACCTTGTTCCCAAATTTTATGAAAAGCAGCAGGAATCATTGGTTTAAAGTTTGTTAAAACAACTTTTGACAACTTTTTCACATTGCCAAATAAAGATTTTACATTACCATGCAAAAAGTCATCTATACAAGCATCTGTATGTAAAACAAATTCTTCATTAAGCATTTTTCTAAAACCCTCATTCTTCATCTTATTCATAAAGATGTTCACCATAGGCTCTGTTTCTCCAATTATTTCTGAATCTAATAAGAAAACCGCTCCTTTCCCCTCTTTTTGAGAAGGAATACCAGCAGGTTCTATATTTGTTTTAGAATTGATTAAAATCGGTAAACTTAAATAAGAATTTAAAGGATCTAAACCTGAACTTTTTCCATGAAAAAAAGACTCCATAACGCTAAAAGATTCTTTTAACGTTAATAATTTATCTCTAGTAAGATTTTCTAGAACAGTAATTTTATTATTTGCGTATTTATCATAAATTGAAGCTACCAAAGCTCCTGAACTTCCTACTCCATATCCTTGTGGAATAGAAGAGTCAAAATACATTCCGTTATCTAAATCAGATTTTAACTCATTCAACTGAAAAGATAAACCATCATTTTTTAATGCAGACAAATAGTTGTAAAAGCGAATTAAATTAGCATTAGACTTTTTTGCTTCTCCAGAAAGATTATCTGAAGTTTTTAATGCTCCTCTATAAGTATTGTAAGGAATTGCAAGACCTTTTGAGTCTTTAATAATTCCATATTCTCCAAAAAGCAGAATTTTAGCGTAAAATAAGGGTCCTTTCATTTCTTTTCTTTAACAAATACAAAAATACTACTTATTATTTTAATTTACAGCAGTTTAATTACTTCTTCTTTAGATTTTTATAAAACACCTTCCAAGTTCCAGCTTTTTCGCCCTTTACATAGTTCCCTTTCTCCTTTATCTTTCCATTCTTATAAAAAGTTTTCCAACTACCTTCCTTGAAATTATTTTCAAAACTTCCTTTAGAAAAAAGCTCACCAGTTTCATAGTATTCGTAATACTTACCTTCTTTTTTATCGTTTATATACTTTGTAATCATTTTTATTTTTCCAGATTCAAAATATATTTTTCTTAAGCCGTCTATTTTTCCTTCAATAAAATTTATTTCTTGAAATAACACTCCGTCTTGAAAGTAATACTTTATCAATCCATGAAATTTCTCATTATTTGGAACATCATTTAAGCTAAATCCTTCCATTTGTTTTGTACCATCAATATAATAATCAACAATCCAAAAACCATTTTTTTGAACTTTAGGCTTAGGTCTAAAATAAGTTGCTTTATCTTTAGAAATTGAATTCCAATTTGCATCAAAATACATGGCTTCTTGAGCTGAGACAGAAAATGTCAAAAATCCTACAACCATAGCAATCAATAAAGTTGAAGTTTTCATAAATAAAGTTTTAGTGTCTGTAATTTACAACTTTTTTGCTCCAAAACCTACCGAGTCTAAAATATATTGACCGTTTTGACAATATTTAGATAGATTTTCTGAGATAAATTGATTTACTTTTTCTTTTTCATTTTCTGGATACAACACATGAACATTTGCACCAGCATCTAACGTAAAACAGATTTTACTTCCAGTTTCTTTTCTAAAATTCCAAATTTTATTGATGATTTCTAATGTATTTGGCTTCATCAAAATAAAATACGGATTACTCGTTAACATCATTGCATGTAAGGTTAATGCTTCACTTTCAACCAGATTTACAAATGTGTTAATATCACCATTTTCTAAAACTTTCGAGATTTTAGTAAGGTTTTCGTTGGCTTGTAAAAAACGTTGTTCTGCAAACGGATGTTTGTGCATTAAATCATGTCCAACTGTACTAGAAACCTGCTTTTCTCCTTTATCTACCAATAAAATGGCATCTTGATAATTCTCGAAAATGGAATGTACTTTATGCGGAAATTTTACTCCAAATAAATCTGAACTTCCTTTTATTTCTGGGTGATTTCCCCAAACAACTAACGGACCTTCTACACTTCTACTAGCGCTTCCAGAACCTAATCTTGCTAAAAAGGATGCTTTTTGATTGATAAATTTTTCTGTTAAATCAGGATTTAATTCTTTTTCTAAATTCAATAAACACATGGCAATTGCAGATAATCCACTTGCAGAAGATGCAATTCCACTTGAATGCGGAAAAGAATTTTCTGAATTGATTAGCATGTTATACTCAAAAATATACGGACAAAACTCTTTTATTCTATCGAAAAACTGCGCAATTTTTGGCTTAAATGTTTCTTTTTTCTGTCCTTCAAAAAACAATTCGAAATTAATTTCTGAATCGCTGTTTTTCTTCACAAATTCAATCGATGTAATTGTATGACAATTGTTTAATGTAAAACTAATAGATGCATTTTTAGGAATCTGTGGATCACTTTTTCCCCAATATTTTATCAGAGCAATATTGCTTGGCGTTTGCCATTTATAAGTTGCTTTTTCTATTGAAAAATTTAATGCTGATGGAATAAATTGTGCTATACTCAAAGTCAAAATAATTTGCTGTAAATATACCTTTTTATTGTTACATATTTTCTAATTTCTTCAATACAGATTCTTTATATTTTCTACTAATTGGAATGGCTTTTTGATTTAACTCTACAAATTCATTTGTATAAGAATCGATGCTTTTTAACGAAACAATATAAGACCTATGAACTCTTAAAAAATGTTGCGATGGTAATTTTGCTTCAACATTTGTAATGGTTTCTCTTGTTATAATGTTATTTTTTAAAGTGCAAATTTTTATATAATCACTTAAACTTTCAATGTATAAAATTTCTTCAAAATTAATTTTCACCATTTTACGTTCTGAGCGCACAAAAAAGAAATCAGAACTTACATTATTTGATTCCACTTTTGTGTTTTCTGTAACTGAAATTGTTTCGAAGAAAGTATTGACAGCTTCTAAAAATCGATCAAAAGAAATCGGTTTCAACAAATAATCTACTGCTTTTAAATTAAATCCTTCAACTGCGTAATCTCTGTACGCAGTTGTAAAAATAACTTTCGATTCTTTACCAATCATTTTTGCCAAAGACAAACCAGAAACTTCTGGCATATTGATATCTAAAAACAATAAATCTATTTTTTGCGAATTGACAACTTCAAAAGCCTCCAACGCATTTTTACATGTTTTTACCAATTCTAAATTCGATATTTTTTCAATAAAAGAAACCAAAATTTCTCTTGCCATTGGCTCGTCATCAACAACAATACATTTAATTTTTTTACGCATCCGATTTTGTTTTTAATCCATCAATTTTAATTTGCAATTGAATTTTAAATTGATTTTCTACTTCATTAACTTTTAATTGATGTGCTTCCGGATACAACATTTCTAATCGTTTTTTTATGTTTTCTAATCCAATTCCTTTTCGTTGGTTTTCTTCTTTTTCTGAAGTATTTGTAATTTCAAAATTCAACATATTATTTTCAACTAACAAGTTGATTCTAATTTCTAATTTATCATCAACAATTTTACCATGTTTAAAACTATTTTCTAAAAACGGAATAAATAACATCGGTGCAATTTGCACATCGGTATTTATATTTTCTTTCTTAAAACTGACTTGTAATGTGTCGTGGAAGCGCATCTCCTCTAAAGAAATATAATCTTCTAAATGATTAATTTCTTCTTGCAAACTCACTTTTGGCTTATCAACTTGATATAAAATATAATCTAACAAATTAGACAATTTCAAAATCATTTCTGGCGCTTCGTCTTTCTTTTTTAAGGCAAATCCGTAAATAGTATTTAACGAATTGAATAAAAAATGTGGATGAATCTGCATTTTCAAAAACTTGAGTTCTTGCTCTTTAATTTGCAGTTGTGCTTGTAAAATTTTGTTCTCTAAAGTTTTATTTTTTTCTAAGGATTTATAGTTATGCGTTAGTATTTTAATTCCGCTTGCAATCACAACAATCAACAAAACACAAACCAAAATTACCGAAGAACTTTTGGTTAACGCTGGCATGTTTTGAAACTCTAAATTAAAATAAAAAACGAAACCAAAAGCAACAGTCATAAAAACACCGCAAGTAATAAAAATACCAGCGTAAATTGTATACAATAAAAACTCCTTATACTTCTTTTTCAATAAATAATTCGGCAATAAATTATAAACAAACACGTAAGAAGCAATAATTGAAATAATGCTCAGTAAGGTTGAAAACCAAAATATAAATTGTGAACTTGAAGTACCAACGCTAAAAAATATTCTAAAGAAAAACCATACAGTCAACCAAAAAACTAGATGTGAAACAGCATTCTTTAAAATGTGAAAGAAACTTTTATTCATTGGTGTAAAAGAAATAAAAAATATAGTTTTATTGCATAAATATAGATGATTTTCATGTTTTTATATACAAAATACAAGTTTTATCCAGTTTTTTACAAAAAAGGAACTAATTCAGTTAAAACTACTTGAATTCCTTAATTTGGTCGTTTTTAAATACATACAATCTCTTTTTAAAATAAATTAGCTTTGAATTAAAAACTAAGGATTATGACACATTTACTTTCTGATGGCGGACCAATATTTATGTATCCGATATTATTTTTATTAATCTTTTCTGTTTTCTTAATTATTAAAGGAATTAAAAACAATACAGAAAAGAATTTAAAACTTTTAAAAGCAGTGAGCCTTTTTGTTCTGGTATTCGGTTTTCTAGGTTTTACAATTGGATTGATTGAAGCTATAGATAAAATTACTGAAGTAAACGGAGACATTGCCCCACAAATTATTGCAGGCGGATTTAAACTAGGAATTCTTCCTCCAACTTTTGGCATGTTCACTTTTTTAGTTGGACGTGCTGGAGTTATTGCATTGATTGGAATGAAAAAAAAGTAATTGAACACCACATTTAATCTTATTAAAATGATGAAAAACATATTTTTTACTGCGCTACTATTTTGTTCACTTTTTAGTAATGCTCAAACAAAAAACAAAACAGAGCTTGACAAACTATTCAATAAAGTTGAGTTAGAAAACATGGGAATGGGAACGGTTTCTGTTTTTAATAACGGAAAAGAAATCTATCAAAAAAGCTTGGGTTTTTACAATTTAAAAGCAAATAAGAAACCAAATAAGAACACCAAATTTAGAATTGGTTCTATCACAAAAACGTTTACTGCAACAATTATAATGCAATTAATTGATGAAGAAAAGTTGTCTTTAAATACGTTATTAAAAGAATATTTCCCAGAAATACCAAACGCTAACAAAATTACTATTGAAGATTTATTAAGACATCAAAGTGGATTGGCAAATATCACAAAAGACAAAACCATTAGAACTTGGATTACAAAGCCACAAACTCGCAAGCAAATGATAAAGCGGTTTATTAAAAACGGAATTGACTTTGAGCCAAAAGAAAAATCAGCATACTCAAACACAAACTTTATAATTCTCTCTTATGTTGCAGAAAAAATCGACAAAAAATCGTTTGCTAAAATTTTAAAAAATCGAATTATAAAACCTCTTCAATTAAAAAGAACTGAATTTGGAAAAGCAATAAAACCGAGAAAAAATGAAGCTCTTCCGTATTATTTTGAAAATAATAAATGGAATTTAATAACTATGCAAACAGACATGTCTTCGCCAATGGGAGCTGGTGCAATTGTTTCTACTTCACATGAATTAAATATCTTTTTAAATAATTTATTTTCTAAAAAATTAACTTCTGAAACCTCTTTAAAAAACTTAATGACCATTAAAAATGGTTTAGGATTAGGAATTACACAATTCGATTTTAAAGGTTTAAAAATATTTGGGCATGATGGAAGTATTGATGGTTTTCAATCTTATGCATTATACATTCCTAAGAGAAACACATCCATAGCTTTTACATTTAATGGATTTAATACCATGACAATGCCTCTTGTAATTTCTATTCTAGACGCGTATTTCAAAAATGATTCAACTTTAAAAAAGAAAGCTACCATTAATTTAAAACCAGAAGATTTAGATGTGTATTTGGGAGTTTACAGCAGCGAAACATTCCCTGCAAAAGTAACTTTTACAAAAAAAGGAAATGTTCTTTTTGCACAAGCAACAGGTCAACCAATTTTTAAATTGATTCCTCCAAAAAAAGATAGCTTTATATATGATGCAATGGGAATTCGTTTTGATTTTAACTTAAAAAACAAAACAATGCAATTAACATTTGGAGGAAAGAAACATTTGCTAAAAAAAGAAGAGTAATTACACTATACATAAAGTTCATAAAAACATCTTTCTACTCATAATAAAGAAGGATGTTTTTATTTTTTAAAAAAGACACAATACATAAGAAAACTTAAAGAATAGCGTAATAAATTCGTTATTCATCGCAAGAAAATTTATAGTAAAAACAGTTCAAATACTTTTGTAAAATAAACATTAAAACACATTAATTATGAGAATGCCTTTTACAGAGTTTTTAACCAATGGAGATTTAAAATTTGTAATTATTTTGTACGCTTTTTTAATTACTGCAATCATTTATTTTATAAAAAAAACAGCAAATAAAAGTGAGCAAAAAAGCTATAATTCAAAAATAAACAAATTAGTTAACTGGTCTTTATTTATCAGTATATTTTCTTTACTACTTGGTTTAATGCATAGTTTTTATTTCATTGCTAAAGCTAAGGGAATAGCAAACCATTTACTATTTGGAGGGTTGTCGAACGTAATCATCACTCCTGTTCTTGGAGTTGCTATCGCAATGATTATAAAACTACTAGCAACCCCTTTAAAAGAAAACAATTAAACATTAAGTAGTTTCATTTTTCACCCTTGTTTTTATCTAAAACAAGGGTATTTCTTTTTAGAAATATTTTCGGAACGATATTTGTTAGTCTACCAAAGATTATTAAAATAAGCTTTTTAATAAAAACTAAAATTAACTAACAATAATAAATCTACTTAAATGAAAAAACATTTTTTTTTAATTTGCCTTTACGCATTTTCTTTTTTCACAAGCCTAAATTTATCTGCTCAAAATCAATTTTTAACTCAAATTGGAAAAGCAGATAGTATTTACTCCGAAACTTTAAAAGAGCAACGAAAATTTTGGGTTCAACTACCTAACAATTTCGATAAAAACAAAAAATATCCCGTTGCTTACATATTAGATGGAGAAACTCATTTACCAACAACATCTATAGTTCAAAATTATTATTCTGGTGGTTTTACTCCAGAAATGATTCTTATTGGAATTTCAAATCAACAAAATAGAACAAGAGATTTAACAATTTCAAAAATTACATTTAGACAAGGTGGAGCCTTTAATCAAGAAACTGGTGGTGCAGATAATTTTTTAGAATTTTTAAAGGATGAATTAATTCCTCATATTGAGAAAAATTATCCAGTTACAAATTACAGAACGTTAATTGGACATTCTTTTGGTGGACTTTTTACAATTAACACCTTAATTCATCATCAAGAGTTATTTGCAAACTATTTAGCTATTGACTCAACTTTAGATTGGGATAATCAAAAACTAGTAAAAGAAGCTGCTATTTTATTAAAAAAGGGATCTTACAAAAACAAATCGCTTTTTATCTCTTTAGGAGGTCCTTTACACGCTCAAAGAAATGATATTACAATTAACAACATCTTCAAAGACAAAAGTGATTACACATTGTCTGGAAGATCTAATTTAGAATTCACAAAACTTGCCAAACAATATAAAAGTAACGGTTTAAAAACTGAATGGAAGTTCTACAAAAATGATTTTCATGGCACAATTTCATTCCCCTCTATAAAAGAAGGATTAATTTCATTTTTTAGATGGTATGAGATTAAAGATGTACATAAATTCAACACTTTAGAAACGCCAACAAAAGAGTTAGTTAAAATTATTAAAGATCAAGAAAAAAGATATTTCGACAATTTTGGATATAAAACTCCTCCTTTAGATGAAGAAGTATTAACCATGTCTGGCTATATGTATTTAGAAATGGGGCAACCAAAAAAATCAGAAGCTTTTTTTAAATTAAATGTAGAGTATTACCCGAAAAGCGCAAATGCATTTGATTCATTGGCAGAATTCTACGCAAATCAAAAAGAGTATTCTAAAGCAATAAAAAACATTACAAAAGCCTATCAATTAAGCAAAAGTGATGCGCATTTAAAAAAAATAAACGAGTACAAAGCAAAAAAGTAATTCACTTTTTAAGATTTTATAAAATACCTTTTTCATTCATTTGAAAAAGGTATTTTTGTTGTATGAATAGAAAATTAAAACTGATTTGGGATTTTAAAGGCGAAGACGGATTAGAAACCGCCAAGCATCATTGCATTCATTTAAAAGAATTTGCAACAACAGAGAACCTACATTATTACGAAATAGATCATACTGAAATAAACGAATTTCATACCATTGCTTTTGTTACTGTTGATGAAGTTGATATGAAAACTTACAGAGATGCATTAATTCCGCATCGAGGAGAACTGGCACAATAATCACTTAAAATAAAATATTTTTTGACCTCTGACATCATTTGACAAAACCGCAAATACATTTGTATCATTATTAATTTTAAACACAAAAACAAATGAAAAATGCAGTCAATTGGTTCGAAATACCAGTAACAGATTATCAAAGAGCTAAAACTTTTTATCAAACTATTTTAGACATTCAAATTACAGACATGCCAATGCCAGAAGAAAATGTAGAGTATGGTGTTTTTCCTCATGATGAAGAAAATATGGGAGTTGGTGGCGCTATTATGAAAATGGATAAAATGAATCCTTCTAAAGATGGTTCTACCGTTTATTTAAATGGTGGTGATGACTTAAATATTGTTTTAAACAAAGTTGAATCTGCTGGCGGACAGCTTTTTATTGCAAAAATGGGAATTGGAGAAAATGGATTTATCGCTCAATTTATTGACACAGAAGGAAATAGAGTTGCTTTACATTCTATGAACTAAAAACTAAATAGCGAATCCAAATTGGGTTCGCTATCTTTGTTTCTCTATGACACAATTATCTAGACTTATATCAATTCTTACTATTTTAAAATCTAAACGATTGCTAACCGCAACCGAGTTGGCAGAAAAATATGATGTAAGTATTAGAACTATTTACAGAGATATTAGAAAATTAGAAGAAGCCGGAATTCCTGTTTACACAATTGAAGGAAGAGGCTATAGTTTAATGGATAACTACACTGTTGCTCCTGTTCAGTTTTCTGAAAAACAAGCAAACGCTTTAATTACGGCTCAACACATTATAAATCAATCTAAAGACGCCTCTTTTGTTACTAATTTTAATGAAGCGTTGATAAAAATCAAGTCGGTTTTTAGAAGTTCAATTCAAGAGAAAAGCGAATTACTAAATGATAAAATTCATGTAATAAATTGGGAATACGAAGAGTTTTCAAGCAATGCGTTATCAGAAATACAATTGGCAATAACCAATTTTACGCTTGTAGAAATTAATTATCAGAAAGCAAACGACCCAACAATTTCTTTTAGAAAAATTGAACCTTGTGCTATGTATTCTACAAATCATAAATGGATTTTAATTGCATGGTGTCATTTAAGAAACGAGATGAGAGCTTTTAGAATTGATAGAATTAAACATTTTAAAATTTTATCTGAAAAATTTGAAGATCGAAAGTTTACTTTTCAAGAGCATTTCTCTTCAGATCCTTATCCAGAAAAATAACCACTAACAACATAAAATTACAATGCAGTTCGATAAAGATTTACTATCAGAACATAAAGATTTGTTTCTAAATGTGAGAGCATTATTGCTTTCACAAAACGGAATTACAGAAACAAAAAAAGAAAGAATCACAACCTATTCTTACAATAAAAAAGGCGTTTGCCATTTAAGAACAATGCCATACGGAGTTGATATTAGCTTCTTAAAAGGCATTAAATTAACAGATCATTTTCATCTACTTATTGGAACTGGAAAAACTTTAAGAGTATTACCAATTAAAGCTTACAATCAAATGATTATTAAACATTTTATTAATGAAGCCGTAGAAATAAATAAGCTTTAACAATCCTCTATTTATTATCGATATTTTTCCTTATCAAAGATAAACATGTTTATATATTTTGTCTCTAAACTCGTTTTTGATTACCTTTCGCTAACTCTGGATATAGTTTAT
>CAXICE010000010.1:0-17335 GCA_964022045.1 uncultured Polaribacter sp.
CTTTTGAAACAGGTTTGTTTGAAAGAAATGATATTAAAGTTCGTTTGAATCCATTCAAATACTCTTTAGTTCAAAGTGGTGATGCAGATTTTATTCATGTTTTTGCAAATATTATGCAAGGAAGAACTGATGCGCAAAAAGCAACTCTTTCTAAAGCAATTGTTACTAAATTAAATTCGTTATTTCCTGAAGTTCCAATTATTTCTATAAATATTAGAGATTTTGAAAAAGCATCCTATTTTAATAAATCGATGCTATAAAAGATGAAAGAACAGTTTTTTAAATACATTCAAGAATTACAAGACACTATAACATCAACTCTAGAAAAAGTTGATGGAAAAGCAACGTTTCAAGAAGATAATTGGAAACGAGCAGAAGGTGGCGGAGGAAGAACACGTGTAATTGAAAACGGAAACATTTTTGAAAAAGGTGGTGTAAATATTTCGAAAGTTTTTGGAGAATTGCCAGAAGCTTTGCGTAAGCAATTTGGAGTTGAAAATGGAAACTTTTTTGCTTGTGGATTGAGTTTAGTACTGCATCCAACAAATCCATTTGTACCAACAGTACATGCAAATTGGCGCTATTTTGAAATGTATGATGAAGCTGGAAACATTGTTACGCAATGGTTTGGTGGTGGTCAAGATTTAACGCCGTATTATTTATTTGAAGAAGACGCAACGCATTTTCATACGGTTTGTAAAACAGCTTGCGATAAACATCATTCAGATTTTTATCCGAAGTTTAAAGAAACTTGCGATAACTATTTTTGGAATACACACAGAAATGAAGCGCGTGGAATAGGCGGATTATTTTTCGACTATTTAAAAGAGACAGATGCCTTTTCTATTGAAGATAGATATGACTTTGTAACTGAGGTTGGAAATAGTTTTTTAAAATCTTATGTCTCGATTGTTGAGAAACGAAAAGAAATTCCGTTTACAAAAGAAAACAAAGATTGGCAAGAAGTTAGGAGAGGAAGATATGTGGAGTTTAATTTGGTGCATGATAGAGGAACCTTGTTCGGATTAAAAACAAACGGAAGAATTGAAAGTATTTTAATGAGTTTGCCGCCAACAGTTCAATGGGTTTACAATCATCATCCTGCTGAAAATTCTGAAGAGGGGAAGCTGCTTAAGGTTCTCGTGAAACCCAAAAGTTGGATTTAAATTGTAGCATAAAATCTATATCTATCATTTTTCGAGTTTTTAGTAAGCCTAAAAATGCTCTCGGCGGTTTAACACCAAAACTAGTCATGTCTAGTTTTTGAATCCCTTTCAAAATGATTGTTTGGCCGTCTTCGTGGAATGTAATTGGAGTCGTTATTTTTTTTGTTACGCCAGCAATAGTTAGAAGTCCAGAAATTTTTTGATTTTCTAGTTGTTCAAGAGTGTTTACTGAGTAAAAAAAAGTAATGTAAGGATGTTCTTTGCTCTTTAAGGCTTTATGCGTTAGTCGGTCCATCTTTTTATTACCACTTACAATATTTTCTACTTTTATTTTAATAGTTAATGTATCTATTTTAACTAAAGGGATTCTGTAATCGTGATTTGTATTACCGTGATGTTTATTGTTATTACAGGTAATAAGTTTAGCACTAATATATTTCACAGAGCTTTCCCACTTTTTTAGATTTGATTTTCCCTTAATTAAAGTTTTTTGAAAACTTAAATATTGGTTAGTTTGCTCGTTTTGAGCACTCAAACCTTTTTGAGAAAAGAGCATTAAGCTGCCAAAAAAAACAGTTAATATAATTGAGGGAAACTTTTTCATGTTACTAAAAAAAATAATTATTAATACACCTTAAAGGTATTTTAAAAAGCAATGTTTCTAAATAGGTAATTTGCTTAGTTTTAGAAAAAAATGAATAAAATAACTACTTTAATATTAAATAGTTATTGAAAAGAGGTTTACATGTTGTTTTTTTGAACTCACAAGATATACCATTTAATGAAAAAAGTATGGCTACTTTTTAGGTCTTTGGTATGGAAATCTATTGTTTTTTTTAGGTATAGAATAAGCATCTAAACCACTTATTGCTGCAATTTTGCCTTTACTTAAATCGATAAAGTAATCTTTAGAAATCATCTCTTTACAAACATGTATTTTTTCTACTGAAGCAAGTATTAATATCGTATCATTTAACTCAATATGTACTTCTTTTAGAAACTTCATTGCTATTTGTATTGGTGCATTTTTTACAAAAGGAGCAATCCAATTTTCTTTGTATTCTTCTTGAAAAGAAGTTTTGTCAAATTCAGAAAATTCTTCAGCGTATTTTGCTGATGTATGATGTGCGTCAGGTATCTTCTTTTCAAAAACAGCGTTTAAAGTAAAAACACCCGTTTCTTTAATATTGTCATATGTATTTCTTCGAACGGTTGTTGGTCTTAGTACAAAACCATAAATAGCTGGCTCTGAACCAAAATGTGTTACTGAGCTAAATATTGCTAAATTGGTAACTCCTGCTTTAGATTTTGTGCCAATTAAATTTGCAGATTTATAACCGCAAGCTGAATTTACTAAGTTTATTTTATTTAAATGATCAAGATTTCTAATTGCTTCTTTGTTAAATGTAATCATAGCTTGCTGCTGTAATTATTTATTTTTACATTATCAGCTTTCAAATCAAACATTAAATTATACAAACCAAAAAACGTTCTGTTTATATAGATGAAGTGTTTTGAGCCTCTATTTCCATTCATCTCTTTTAATTCTGAGCTTTTTGCATATTTAGATCCTAAATCGGCTATTTGTTTAAAAAATGTTTCATTAGAGAAATCAAACTCATCTTGATGAAATGGTTGTGTAAATAAACTTAACATTTCATGAAATAGCTGTTTAAAAAATACAATTTCTTCTTTAGAATCATCTTCTCTTAAAATCTCTAATTCATATAATTTTGCCTCAAAATATTCAGGATTCTCTATGTTTTCTTTCTTTGCTAATTCAAAATATGGAGTGTAAAACTCATCAGGAATTGATTTCATGCAACCAAAATCAATAACAATTAATTCTCCATTATCATTTACTAAAAAGTTTCCAGGATGTGGATCTGCATGAACCTTCTTTAGTTGATGAATTTGAAACATATAAAAATCCCATAATGCTTGACCTAATTTATTTGCTGTTTTTTGATCAACTGGTTTGTCAGTATATTCTGATAAATGCATTCCGTCCATCCAGCTCATCGTTAAAATTCTTTCTGATGAAAATTCTTTAAAGTAGGTAGGGAATTTTAAATTTGGAATAGCTTTGCAAGCTTCAGCAATTTCTACACTTTGTTCAAATTCTAGTGAGTAATTAGTTTCTTCTGTAAGTTTTTCTTCTACCTCTTTAAAGTAGCGTTCAGAGTTTTCGCCTTTAATGTTAAACATTTTCATGGCAATTGGTTTAACCAAAGCTAAATCTGATGAAATACTTTCTGCGATTCCTGGATATTGAATTTTAACAGCAAGTTTTTCTCCGTTATGTTCTGCTTTATGAACCTGTCCAATACTGGCGGCATTAACAGAAGTTAAGTTAAATTGATCAAAAATTTGTGCAGGATGTTTTCCGAAATAATTTTTAAATGATTTGATGACTAAAGGTGCCGATAAAGGCGGAACTGAGAATTGAGCAAGAGAAAACTTTTCTACATAAGCTCTAGGCAAAATGCTTTTTTCCATACTAAGCATTTGTGCAACTTTTAAAGCGCTTCCTTTCATTGTTTTTAAGCCATTGTAAATATCTTCAGCATTTGATTCATTCAAATTTTCTTTTGCTTTTTCTTCTGATGTTATTAATTTTTCACCATAATATTTTACATAATTAACGCCAACTTTTGCACCAGTTTGAATTAATTTCGTTGCTCTTTGGATTTTTGATGTCGGAATTTTATCAATTGTTTTCATAATAGCTAAAGTTTAAAATCCATTTTTTCTTTTAATAAAAATTTCCCTAAATCTAAAATGCTCTTTACAGGTTTGGTGTTAATGATATCAAAACTAGCATGAACGCTTTTTTCAATAAAAATATCTGTTTTTTCAAATGATGAAGAGGTGTCATCCATCCAGAATTTTATAATCATTAAAAATTGTACCCAAAAACCTTCTTGGATTCCTTTATTCTGAATTTTCTCAAATCTCTCTTGCTTAAAGTCTATTTTTTCTATCTGTAATTCAAATATAAAATCGCTAAAAACTTTTTTAAGTTCTTCTAATTTTTTTAAATTTTTTAATGAGTTCTTATTATCTTTTAAAGTAAGTAGAACATAAGATCTGTTTTGTGTTAAAATCTCAATAAATGTAAAGTATAAGCTTAATAATTTGTTCTTAGCGTTATAGTTGTTAAACTCATCGTTTTTATTTAATAAAGTTGTTGCGTTTTCAAAAAATAAAGTAAAAACTTTTTTTTCTAGCTGTTCAAAAGAGCCGAAAAATTTATAGAAATCTTTTTCTTCAATATCAATATCTTTTGAAAATTTATAAACCGATGCTGGTTTTTTTCCAGTTTCTAAAATTGTGTCAATATATTTTGATACAATCTCAATTTTATTTATTTCTTTTTGAGTTTCCATTATTCTATTATTTTGTTCAAAAATACAAAATGTTTAATTTATTTATGTTAAAGTTAAACAAAAATTGTAAATTTGAATTCTTAAAATATTATATATGAAATCTGTACTTATCATTGGGGGAAGTAAAGGAATTGGAAGATCCTTAGTGAATTTGCTTCTTGAGACAACAAAAATTATAACAATAAGTAGGTCTCCTTCAGAAATTAAACATCCAAATTTAAAAGAATTTTTATGTGATGTTTTAATTGATAAACTTCCAGAGATAGATAAAATTGATGCTATAGTATATTGTCCTGGCAGTATAAATTTAAAGCCAATTTCTCGATTAAAACAATCAGATTTTTTAAATGATTTTTCTGTGAATGTAATTGGAGGGGTAAAAGTAATTCAAGAGTACTTACCAATATTAAAACAATCTAATAACCCGAATATCTTAATGTTTAGTTCTGTTGCTACAAAAATGGGAATGCCTTTTCATGCAAGCGTAGCTTCTTCTAAAGGTGCTGTTGAAGGTTTGGTTAAGTCGTTAGCTGCAGAATTTGCTCCTTTAATAAGGGTTAATGCGATAGCTCCAACTTTAACAAATACAAGTTTGGCAACTAAGCTATTACGAAATGATAGATTAAAAGAAATGAGTGCAGAAAGACATCCATTGAAAAAATATTTAGAACCAGAAGAAGTTGCGGAATTCGCAAGTTTTATTATTTCAGATAAAGCTCAATCATTATCTGGACAAACATTTGAAATGGATTATGGAATTGTTAATTTAAAAGTTTAGAAAATATGTTTGGACTGTTTAAGAAAAAGTCAGAATTAGAAATATTAAGAGATAGATATCAGAAATTGATGAAAGACTCATTTGTGCTCTCAAAATCAAATAGATCTGCAGCCGATAAGAAGGTTGCTGAAGCAGAACTTGTTATGATTGAAATTGAATTGCTTTCTAAATAATATTTATTGATAATTTAATTAAAATATTGTTTTAGTGTGTAATTCGTAATTAAATGTTTTAAATCATTCATTAGAATGTGTTTATTACAATTTATGATTTTAAAAAATATAACACTTCCTTAAGAAAAAACGCAAAAAATTACTCAAAAATTACTACTTTCGCAGTCAATAAAAATAATAAACAATGGCTAGATTCGAATTGAAGTTACCTAAAATGGGAGAAAGTGTTGCAGAAGCAACGATTACATCTTGGTTAAAAGAAGTTGGAGATACAATAGAAATGGACGAAGCAATTGTTGAGATTGCAACAGATAAAGTAGATTCTGAAGTGCCAAGTGAAGTTGAAGGAACGCTAGTTGAAATCTTATTTGAAAAAGATGCTGTTGTAGAAGTAGGAGCAACGATTGCTATAATTGAAACAGAAGGAGGAGAGGTTGTAACAACAGCAGAGGTAAAAACTGATGCTCCAAAAGAGGTTGCAGCAGTAGAAAAAACAGTTGAGAAAGCTGTAGAAACCGTTTCTGCACCAATTACAAAAACTTCTGATTCTGGTAAATTTTATTCACCATTAGTAAGAAACATCGCGCAAGCAGAAAATGTTTCTATGGATGAATTAGAAGCAATTGCCGGAACAGGAAAAGATGGAAGAGTTACCAAATCAGATATTTTATCATATATAGAAAACAGAAGTGCTACACCAGTTAAAACTGTTGAGAAATCAGTAGCGAAACCAGTGAAGAAAGAAGCTGTAAAAGCAGCGCCAGTTTCTGTAAACGGTGAAGATGAAGTGATTGAAATGAGTAGAATGGGTAAGTTAATCGCCAAACATATGGTAGATTCTGTTCAAACTTCTGCACATGTACAATCGTTTATTGAAATTGACGTAACAAATATTGTAAAATGGAGAAATAAAGTGAAAGATGCTTTCTTAAAAAGAGAAGGAGAGAAGTTGACTTTTACACCAATTTTAATGCAAGCAGTTGCAACTACAATCAAGAAATATCCTTTAATAAATATTGCTGTTGATGGTGATACAATTATTAAAAGAAAAAATATAAACTTAGGTATGGCAGCAGCTTTACCTGATGGAAATTTAATTGTTCCTGTGATTAAAAATGCAGATCAATTGAATTTAGTTGGAATGACAAAAGCTGTAAATGATTTAGCTGGAAGAGCTAGAGGAAATCAATTGAAGCCAGACGAAATTCAAGGTGGAACGTACACTGTTACTAACGTTGGAGGTTTTGGTTCTGTAATGGGAACACCAATTATCAATCAACCACAAGTTGCCATTTTAGCATTAGGTGCAATTCGTAAAGTTCCTGCTGTGATTGAAACTCCAGAAGGTGATTTTATCGGAATTAGACAAAAAATGTTTGTATCACATTCTTACGATCATAGAGTTGTAAATGGCGCTTTAGGCGGAATGTTTATTAAAACTTTAAAAGAGATTATTGAATCTTGGGATGTAAATCAAGATTTCTAATTTTAATGTAAATTTTTAAAAAAACGCTCGGAATTTCCGGGCGTTTTTTTGTTTCTTTGATTTTTAAATCTTTATAAAGAATGACTTTTGAAAGTCCGGTTTTATTTTTTTTATGCTCAATTGGAGTATTTAATGGCTTTTTAGCAAGTTTTTATTTCTTGTTTTTTAGTAAAGAAAAACGCGTTCAAAATTTATTTTTTGGATTTTTATTACTGATGCTAAGTCTTAGAATTGGTAAATCTGTTTATGTAATTTTTACTGAGAACGGAGAAAGGAACTTATTATTACTTCAAATTGGTTTGTCTGCTTGTTTCTTAATTGGTGTAGCTTTATATTTTTATATAAACTCTTCAGTAAAAAACACAAAAGTAATTCCGAAATCTTGGAAAATTCATGTGGCAATTTTAGCAGTATTAATTATAACCTTTGGTTTAGTGAAGCCTTATATGTATAATAAAGCACTTTGGGGCGATTTTGTTATTCATGTTATTTATGCTGTTTGGGGAACTTATATTTTACTTTCTGGATTTGTACTTAGAAATATTCTTAAAAAACTATTTGTTAAAGCTGAAAAGTTAACCATTTCTGAATCTTGGCTGATTTGGGTTTTTATTGGTAATGTTTTAATATATGCTGCTTATTTAATTGGTTATTTTTATTTGTATTTAGTAGGGACAATTACATTTTCGGTGGTGTTTTATGGATTGCTTATTTTCTTGTTATTTAAAAGTAATAGAGAAAATGTTTTTAAAGATATTCCAGAGAAATATGCTTCAAAAAAAATTGAGAATGCTGAAGCAAATTCGTTAATCGCATCCTTAGAAAAGGTGATGATTCAAAATCAATTCCATAAAAACACAAATATAAAGTTGAATGATATTGCGAAAGAATTGCGTATTTCTTCGCATCAATTATCACAATTATTAAACGATAATTTAGGGAAAAGCTTTGCAATGTTTATCAATGAATATAGAATTGAAGAAGCTAAAGAATTATTACAAAACAATAATCAGTTTACTTTAGAAGCCATTGGTTTTGAAGCTGGTTTCTCTTCAAAGTCAACATTTTACGCTACTTTTAAAAAGATTGTTGGGCAAACGCCATCAGCATATAAAAAGCAATTTTCTTAAGTCTATTTATCCGAATTTATAATTCTGGACACTTCAATTATAAATAATCACTTCATTTTTTTATCATTTTTAGAGATTTGACAAAAATCTTTAAAATTATATCAATGAGAAATTACATTTTATTGTTTGTAGCAATTTTTGCAATTCAGTTTACAAACGCACAATCAGAAACTTCTTTAATAGAGAAAGCATTAAAGAAATACACAGAAGGAAGCTCTTATGCAAAATTAGAAATGTTAGAAAGCGCATTCTATAATAAAGGTACTTTATATTTAACCGGAAGAGACGGTTTTAAAGTGTATACGCCAAAAGAATATGCTGGGTTTTTTAAGAATGCAGAAAAAGGAAAATTTAATGGTAGAAACACCAAAGTTCTAGCCATTGAAGTAATTAAAGATATTGCAACTGCAAAAGTTGAGATTGTAATTCCTGCAAGAAAAATAATTTACATCGATTTGTTTTTATTGAAAAAATTTAAAGATGGATGGAAAATAATTAGTAAAACTGCAACAAGAATTGACAATGAAAAGTAAGAATATAAATCACCTAACTATTTTGTTTATGTTCGTTTTTGTTGCTGTTTCTGCGCAAAAATCAACTTTAAAATTTATTGACACTAAAATTAATATTGATGGTAAATTTGATGAATCTGTATGGGGTCAAATTCCAGAACACACCAATTTTTATAATTATGCTCCAACAGATGTTGGTTTGGCTAAAAATCAAACTTCTGTAAAATTATTTCACAATAAAGAATATTTATATGTGAGCGCAACGTATTTTGATTCTACAGAAAAGACACAAGTAAGTACTTTAAAGCGTGATACTTCAATTTTTTTGAGTGATGCTTTTATTATGATTTTAGATTCACAAAATCAAGAGCAAAACGGATATTTTTTTGCCGTAAACTCTTTAGGGAATCAAACTGATGGTGTGGTTGGTAGAAATGGCGAGAATTATGATTTAAGTTTTAGTTGGAATGCAGTTTGGCAATCAAAAGCAATTTTAAACGGAACAAAAAAACAATATGAAATTGCAATTCCTTTAAAAGCTTTAAATTATGATAAAGACAATGGTGTTTTTGGAATT
Source organism: uncultured Polaribacter sp. (assembly GCA_964022045.1). Lineage (GTDB taxonomy): Bacteria > Bacteroidota > Bacteroidia > Flavobacteriales > Flavobacteriaceae > Polaribacter. Next base: position 9,212 of record CAXICE010000010.1, read on the forward strand.
CAGTTTTATGTAAGAGATATAAAGAACAATTCTTGGACGATTCTAAAAAATGTAAAACGAAATTATGCAAATTTTGATTTGCGATTTACAGAAAAATTTTTGGTTGAAAGCCTTCCGGAAAATTCAAATTCTAGATTTACATTAACACCTTCTGTAACTACAAATTTTCAAAAAGATGTTGTCAATAATTCTGAGCAAACTTCTTTTAAACCAAGTTTAGATTTGCAATACAATGTTACTTCATCTTTAAAATTAGATGCCACAATTAATCCAGATTTTTCTCAGATTGATGTAGATCAACAAGTAACCAATTTAACACGTTTTGCAGTGAATTTTCCAGAACAAAGAAACTTCTTTTTAGAAAATGCAGATTTGTTTTCTAATTTGGGTGTAAGTGGAGTTAATCCTTTTTATTCAAGAAGGATTGGTTCAAATTCTGATATTCAATTCGGATTAAAACTATCTGGAAATGTTTCACAAAAAACTAGAATCGGAGTTTTAAATGTGCAAACTGAAGAAGATGATAATGTTGCTTCTCAAAATTACGGAGCTTTAGTAGCGGAGCATCAATTGTCAGAGAATTTTACAACAACTGGTTATCTTGTTAATCGACAAGAAACATCAGGTTTTAATTTTGAGAATGATTATAACCGTGTTGCTGGTTTAAATGTAAATTATAAATCTAACAACAATAAATGGACAGGTTTATTAAATTATAGCAAGAGTTTTAATGACGGAATTTCGGGCGATAATACCTTTTTTAATGGAAGTATTTATTTTAATAAAAGAGGATTTAATTTTAATACTTCAATCAGAAAATTGGGTAAAAATTACATTACAGATGTTGGTTTTACACCAAGATTGTATAATTATGATGCTATAAATAATGTAACTGTTAGAGAAGGTTATATGCAAACTTCATCAGGAATTGAATATGAAAAATTCTATGAAAAATCTAAAACTTTAAATTCTGTTCGCTTTTTAAGATATGGATTAAATAATTATTTTGATGAAAGTGGTAAGGTTACGCAGTCACAACATTCCCTTAATTCGGCTGTGTTTTTTAAAGATTTATCGTCGGTTTACTTTGTGATTAATTATGATTATGTCGATTTAAAATATGGTTTTGATCCTTTAAGAAACGGAAATGCATTAACCCCAGGAGCATATAATTTTGGAATTTTAAAGGTTGGATATAACTCTGCGAATAATCAAAAGTTAAGATATCGAGTAAATGTTCAAAAAGGAACATACTATGGTGGAGATAGAACAACTGCTGGCGCATATTTAAATTATCAAATGTTGCCTTTTGCTAATTTTGAATTAAGTTATGATGTGAATAGAATTGATTTAAATCAGCTAGGAAAAGAAACATTTCACTTAACGCGTTTTACAGGAGAAGTGTTTTTTAGTAATCGATTAAATTGGACTACCTATGTGCAGTATAATACGCAAAGAGATAATTTTAATGTAAATACAAGACTGCAATGGGAGTATAAACCACTTTCTTATATTTATTTAGTATTGACAGATAATTTTAATCAAGATATTACACGTAAAGATTGGGGAATTGCTTTTAAAATGAATTATCGTTTTGATTTTTAATTTAACATTTACAATAAAAAAGCCTCAAGAAATTCTTGAGGTTTTTTTTTATTCTTCAAAACTTAAATGAAATAAAGCATCACCTTTATTAACAATTGGTGTTTTATTAATACAGAAAACATGGCAATTAAATGGTGCAAAAACTTTCTTTTTAAATTCTCCAAAAGGATCTTGAATAACTCCTAAAACTTCTTTCTTTTTAACAAAGCTTCCATTTTCTACTCTAATTTTAAACATCCCAGAATGTGATGCCCTTAACCACTTTGCTTTATTCACAAAAATAGGCGCTTCTCTTACAGTAATTTCTCCATCAATTAATCCAAGATGAATTAAGATGTTTTTAGTTCCGTTTACGCCTTCGTTAATTATAGTAGGATTTAATTCTTTTGATTTTCCGCCTTCAAATAACAAAACAGTTTTACCCATTTTATGTAGTGTTTCTCTTAATGATTTAGAAATGTTATTAGAAAAAACAATCATTGGTGGATTAAATATTTTAGCCAGTTCTAAAGCTTTTACATCGTCTTTATTACAACGTATTTGCGAAATATTATCACGTTGTCCGCCGCCAGTATGAAAATCAATTACATAATCTACAATAGGTGCAATGTGTTTAGTAAACTGATAGGCAAACTGACTCGCTAAAGAGCCATTTTGAGTTCCAGGAAACATTCTGTTTAAGTCTCTGCCATCAGGAAATTCTCTGGTTTGTATTAAATATCCGAAAATATTAAAAACAGGAATACAAATGATGGTTCCGTTTTTAGGTTTGTTAATTTTTAAGCTAATTATTTCTCTAATAATTCCAACACCATTTGTTTCATCACCATGAATCCCTGCAAGTAATAAAACTACAGGTCCAGGATTTGTAGAGCGTTCAATTATAACAGGAACTTTTACAGTTGTTCTTGTGTGTAATTTAGCTACTTCTAAATCAAGAATTGTGCGTTTACCTTCAGGAATTTCTTTTCCTAAAAGCATAAAAGGTTTATTCAACATTTAATTCTAAATAACGGATAATTTCTTTAGCAATATTTTTTCCTGTTGCAGTTTCAATCCCTTCTAAGCCTGGTGAGGAATTCACTTCTAAAACTAATGGACCTTTAGAAGATTGCAGCATATCTACTCCAGCAACGCCTAATCCCATCGCTTTTGTAGCTTTCAATGCTGTTTTTTCTTCTTCGTCTGTGAGTTCTATAATATTTGCATTTCCTCCTCTGTGTAAATTAGATCTAAATTCTCCTTCTTTACCTTGTCGTTTCATGGCTCCAATAACTTTTCCATCAACAACAAAAGCTCTTATGTCTGCACCGCCAGCTTCTTTAATAAATTCTTGAGCAATTACTCTTGCTCCAAGTCCGTTAAAAGCTTCTAGTACAGAAGTTGCTGCATTTTGCGTTTCAGCTAACACAACTCCTAAACCTTGAGTTCCTTCTAGTAATTTTAATATTAATGGAGCACCGCCAACAGACTCTACAACATGCTCAACATCTTTTGTGTAATTTGTGAAAACGGTCTTTGGTAAGCCAACTCCGGCTCTTGCTAAAATCTGTAAACTGCTTAATTTATCTCTAGATCTAACTAATGCGATTGAAGATACAGCTGTAAAAATTTTCATCATTTCAAATTGACGAATAACAGCTGTTCCATAAAAAGTTACAGATGCGCCAATTCTAGGAATTATTGCATCAATATCAGTTAAATATTCTCCTTTGTAAAATATTTTTGGCGCTTTTTTTTCTATTTCTATATTACATTTCAAATGATCGATGACGATTACTTCATGACCTCTTTTTTCTGCAGCTTCTACAAGTCTTCTAGTTGAGTATAATTTAGGATTTCTTGATAAAATGGCAATCTTCATATTTAGATTATTTATTTTAATTTATAAGAATTGTTTTTTTGTGATGAGTCTACAATATACTTTTTGTTTAGAAACTTTCTACCTAATAAAACCGGAAATTTCATGTCGCTTCTTTCGCTTAAAGTTAATTCAATAGGATGTGTTTCTTTAAAAAGAGTTATTGTAGTTTTTATTGCAAATCTTTCTTCAGATGTACCGTTAGAACTTTTAATTACTCTCTTTTCGTAATTTTTTGTTTTAAACTCCTTTTCGTTGTAATGTGCATGTTCTGGATCTAGCAAAGTAAATTTAATATAACTTTCACCGTTAATAAGTATCTCTTCAATTTTATGTGTGTGAATTGCAGAGGTGAAAGCTCCAGTATCAATTTTAGCTTCAATTTCTAAAAGCTCAAATTCGGGAAAATCAATTTTATCAATTCTTCCAATTATTTTTTTACTCATTATCTTAAAAAATAAAGACGTTTATACATAATATAATGCTAATGTATAACAATAACAATAGTTGTTAAAAAAAAGCCTCAAGAATTTCTTGAGGCTTTTTTTATATAATAAATTAAAAAAAACTAAGCTAACATGGTAACTGGGTTTTCTATAAAAGTTTTTAATGTTTGTAAGAATTGAGCACCAACAGCACCATCTACAGTTCTGTGGTCGCAAGTTAACGTTAAATTCATAGTGTTTCCAACAACTATTTGTCCGTTTTTAACAACTGGCTTTTCAACAATTGCACCAACTGATAAAATTGCAGAATTTGGTTGATTAATGATTGAAGTAAAATTATCAATACCAAACATTCCTAAATTAGAAACTGTAAATGTGCTTCCTTGCATTTCTGCTGGAGCAATTTTTTTGTTTCTAGCTTTTCCTGCTAATTCTCTTACGTTTCCTCCAATCTGAGTTAAACTTAATTGATTTGTGTGTTTTATAACAGGTACTAATAATCCATCATCTACAGCAACAGCAACTCCAACATGTATGTGGCTGTGATAAATAGTAGTGTTATCTGTCCAAGATGTATTTACTTGCGGGTGCTTTTGTAAAGCCATTGCACAGGCTTTTACAACCATGTCATTAAAAGATACTTTCGTATCTGGAATTGCATTTATGGTTTTTCTAGAAGCCATTGCATTGTCCATATCTACTTCAATATTTAAACTGAAATCTGGAGCAGAGAATTTAGAATTCCCTAAAGATTTTGCAATTGCTTTTCGCATTTGCGAGTTTTTAACTTCTTCTGTATGTTCTTCTCCGGCAGGAACAAATTTTGTAGTCGATGCAGCAGCTGTTTCTGTAGTATTAACAGTTGGTGTATAGTTTTCTACATCTTTCTTTGTAATTCTTCCGTTGTCACCAGTTCCTTTTAAGTCTGATAATTTAATTCCTTTATCACTTGCAATTTTCTTAGCTAAAGGTGATGCAAAAATTCTTCCGTTTGAAGTTGTTTCAGTTTCTTTTACTTCAGTAACTGGTGCTTCAACTTTTTTAGGAGTTTCCTCAACAGTTTTCTTTTCTTCTGCTTTTGTTTCTTCAACTTTAGCTTCTTCTTGAGGTGCGGCATTTCCGTTTAATAAACCAGAAATATCTTCTCCTTTGTCGCCAATAATTGCTAATAATGTATCAACAGGAGCACTTTCTCCTTCTTGAACACCAATGTGTAATAAAGTTCCTTCGTTAAACGATTCGAACTCCATTGTTGCTTTATCAGTTTCAATTTCTGCTAAAATATCGCCTTCTTCAATAGAATCTCCAATATTTTTTAACCATTGTGCCACAACACCTTCTTCCATGGTGTCACTTAAACGTGGCATGTTTACTACTATTGCCATAATCTATTTTGTAAAAGGATAATCTTCTTGTTCGTATACAACATCATATAATTGACTTACTTCAGGGAAAGCAGAATTTTCTGCAAATTCTTCACATTCTTTAACCAATGCTTTTACTTCCTTGTCAATTGTATCAATTTCTTCTTGCGAAGCATATTTCTTTTCTTTGATAACATCTAATACTTGCGTAATAGGATCAATTTTCTTGTATTCTGCAACTTCATCTTTTGTTCTGTAATGTTGTGCATCAGACATTGAATGACCTCTATATCTATATGTTTTCATTTCTAAAAAAGTTGGACCATCACCACGACGCGCTCTTTGAATAGCTTCATCAACAGCTTCTGCAACTTTAATAGGATTCATTCCATCAACGGGTCCACAAGGCATTTCGTACCCTAAACCAAGTTTCCAAATATCAGTATGGTTTGCAGTTCTTTCAACAGAAGTTCCCATTGCGTAACCATTATTTTCTACAATAAAAACAACTGGTAATTTCCATAACATTGCCATATTAAAAGCTTCGTGTAAAGAACCTTGTCTTGCAGCACCATCACCAAAATACGTTAAAGTAACTCCATCGTTTCCTGCATATTTATCTCCAAATGCAATTCCTGCACCCAAAGGAATTTGTCCTCCAACAATTCCGTGACCACCATAAAAACCTTTTTCTTTAGAGAAAATGTGCATTGAGCCACCCATTCCTTTAGAGGTTCCAGTTACTTTTCCGTATAATTCTGCCATCACAGCTTTTGGATCTACACCCATTCCGATTGGTTGAACGTGATTACGATATGCAGTAATCATTTTATCTTTACCCAATTCCATTGCATGTAAAGAACCAGCTAATACAGCTTCTTGACCGTTATATAAGTGTAAAAAACCTCTTACTTTTTGTTGGATGTAAACTGCAGCAAGTTTGTCTTCAAACTTTCTCCAGAAAAGCATATCTCTATACCAATTGATGTAAGTTTCTTTGGTTATTTTTTTCATTAGTAGTTGTTGTTAAAAATCTAATTTTAATTGCTTGTAAAGGCAAAAATAAGGGTATTTAGTTTTTAAAAAAAATGTTTTTTTGATAAAAAAAGAATCACTAAAAAAATAAAGCTATTGATGATAAAAATTATTTGTCTTTTGCAATTAAAATTGTAGCTGTAGCACCTGTAGCAAGATTCCATTCGTTAGATGAAATTAAGTTGTTAGAATCATCATATACTTTAAATCCTGCCGTATTTGGACCTGAAGTTCCTTGGTTTAAAGCTCTAAATGCAATTTTGTTTATTCCAACACCGATTGGGAAAGTAAATTTTTGATAATTCTGTTTTAAAGTAATGCTTTTAATAATTGGAATGTTGTTTATTAATATGGTAACTCTATCACCGTCTGGATATTGAAAATCTCTACAAATAATAGTAATATATTTAGAGTTGGTTCTAAAACTTCCTAAATCTTGATCAATTTTTGGATATTGATATCTTCCATTTATTTTTTTGTAAGCTTTTAAAACTTTTTCTTCATTAATTTTGGCTAGGTTAATGATTCCTTTGTTTTTTAAATCAGCATCTTTTTGGGCTTGCGTTTTTGTTTTAAGAGAGTTTTTATGAGCATTTTCAAATCCTTTAGTAGCATCAAAATTTAATGAACCTGGTTTTTTAACTGGAGTAACTTTTGCCTTTATGGAAACAGCTTTTTTCTTACCAATCTTGTCATCTTGTGAGTTGATTGATTGCAAGGTTATTAGCAATACGCTAATAGTGAAAAGAAGCTTTTTATTAAATCTCATAAAATGAAAAAATATAATTTCTTAACTGCAAATATAATACCGTAAAATTTAAGTTGTCTTTTAGTTCTGTTAAAATTGATTTTACTTAATTGGGAAATTAAAATACGTTTTCGGAAAAGGTTCATTTCTCAGTGTAAAATGCCACCATTCATATTGATAAGGATTAAAGCCATTTGTAAGCATTAAATTTCTTAGTAAAAGTCGATTTGCTTTTTGTTTTGTTGTAATGTTTCTATGTAAAACATGCGATTTATCTCCGAAGAAATCATACGGACTTCCCATGTCTAACTCTTTTCCTGTAGTTGCATTTACAATTGTTAAATCGACAGTGCTTCCTCGGGTGTGACCAGATTTTGATGCGATGTATCCTAGTTTAAATAATTTGTTTTTGGGAACTTCAGGGTAATATTGATTTTTCATCAACGTGTCATTTAATACTTTTGCCCAACGTACAAAATGATTTACAGCTTGTTGTGGTCTATAAGCGTCAAATATTTTTAAGCTTAAATTGAATTTTAATAGTTCTTGTTGAACTCGTCTTAAAGCAATTGCAGTAGGTTTAGACACTATAATTGTTGCTTTTTGATAACCATCAATAGGTTTTCCAATAAAATTATTGTTAGAAATGTATCTCATTTCAGATTTAATACTTGCATCAACATCAGAAAGATAAACAAATCCTTTTGATAATTTTTGTGAGAAAACAGAAAATGAAATCCAAAGAAATAAAAATAATGTTGCTTTTTTCATAATCATAAAAGTACTAAAAAAACAAAAGCCATATTATAAATAATATGACTCTTGCAAGTAAACTAATAAAACCAAGTATTAGTGCTATACGTAAGGTTGAAGATTCCCTACTATAGATTTTAAATATTTTAAATTACATATATTATTTGATGTTTATTTTTTTAAATACAATGTTTTTTGCTCTACTGCTAGATACTTTAAAGCCAATTACTTTCTTTTTATTATTTCTTATAAATACTACATTTCTAAAAGAGCCTTTGTTTCCAATAAAAAAATCATTCTTTATAGCTGTTA
>CAXICE010000011.1:0-16990 GCA_964022045.1 uncultured Polaribacter sp.
GCAATGGCGGAAAATTGCTCGCGCACTTTTCCGTAACTAATCATAACACAAACACATTACCATTAATTAAAAAATGTAACATTTAATTAACCTTATAGTCTTATAAAGAAATCCAAACAATGAAAGTAATAAAAATTATAGTGTTCGTTTTATCAATCATCTTGATTAACTCCTGTAAAAACAACGAAAAATCAACTGCTTCAAATCAGCTCAAAGAAGAAGTTAACACCTATCTCGAAGAGCAAATTCAGGTTCATCAAATTCCAGGTTTAGCAGTAGCAGTTGTTAAAAATAATGAAGTAGTTTACAAAGGTTATTTTGGAGTAGAAAATTTTGAAAATCAAAGCCCAATTAACGATCAAACATTATTCCCTGTTTATTCTATTTCAAAACTGATAGCTTCTACAGCTGTATTTCAGTTAGTTGAACAGAACAAAATATCATTAGACGATACGATTTCTAAATACATTGAGGACTTACCTCTAGAATGGCAAGATATAACTGTTAGAAACCTAATAACACATAGTTCAGGCCTTCCAAACTTTAGTCTTTACGATGGCCATTTAAGCGATGATGAAATGCTTTCAAAAATAAAAGAAGAACCTATGCATTTTGAAAAAGGAAATCAATGGGAGTATAATCAAACAAACTTTTGGATGCTCTCAAAAATTATTGAAAAAGTAACAGGAACTACATTTGATACTTTTATTTTAAAAAATCAATTTTCACAATCTAAAAATAATGTTTTGTTATCTTCAAACTTTGCTAACAAAATTCCGCACAGAGTATATCGCTATGACTACGATAATGAATTAGGAGAGTTAAAGAAAAAAGATATAATTGGAGGAAAAAGAGGACACGCTTGCAATGGGTTAAATATTTCTTTAGACGAATTGATTTTATGGAATAAAAAACTAGATGCAGATGCGTTTCTAAAACCAGAAACAAAGGCAATAATGTGGCAACCTTATGAATTTAAAAATGACAAAAGAGTATTTTTATATGGGTGGGATTCTTATCTGACAAACAATATAAATTCTTATGGTTTTACTGGCGGAATGCAAACTGGTTTTAGAAAATTTATCAATCAAGATATTACAATTATCTACCTCTCGAATGGACATAAATATTACCCAATTCACAATACAGTAATCGAACATATTGCTGGAATAATTGAACCAAAATTAATAAACAAGCCTGCTTTATCTGATGAAAATATTATTACAGAATTTTTGAAAATGAATTTTCAAAAAGCAAAAAACAACTACTTTAAAATAAAAGACGAACATCCAGATTTAGATTATGAAGCTACATTGAACAATTTAGCTTATGCTTTATTGCAGAAAAAAGAGATTGATTATGCTATCAAAATTTTTGAATTAAATATTCAAGAACACCCATATTCTGCGAATGCATATGATAGTTTAGCGGAAAGTTATTTTTTAAATAATCAGTTTGAATTATCAAAAACTAACTATCAGAAATCTTTAGAACTAAATCCAGAAAACACTAATGCTGAAGAAATGATAAACAGAATTGAAAAAACTAACTAATGGCAACAATATATATAAAATAGGCGAAATAGTGATGAATTCAAGGCTTGTGGCTCGCATCTAACTTTGTGTTTAACCGAAAGTTTGGTGCTTCGAAATCGCCTTCTTTTCTTATACTAACCGTTGGCAGTAAATTAAAAAATGAACGAACTAAGAAAGTTTATTGATAATATTTCCCCAATAAACGATTTTGATTGGAATTTTTTCTCTTCAAAACTACAAGAAGTAAAACTTAAAAAAAACACTACATTATTACAAATTGGTAAGGTTGAAAATTATTTATACTTTATTTCAAAAGGGATAATTCGACTTTATATTCCAAGAGTAGAATCTGATTTAACTTTTGGCTTTCTATTTGAAAATGAATTTGTTACTGGCTATGATTCTTTTTTATCAAGAATGCCTTCAGAATACCAAATTGAGACATTAACAGAAAGTATTTTATGGAGAATTTCAAAAAAAGATTTAGAAGAAGTCTATGAAAGAACAAACAATGGAAATATTATTGGTCGAAAAATGGCTGAAAATATGTTTTTATTAAAATCAAAGAGAGAGATTTCTTTACTAAATAAAACAGCAGAAGAACGATACCTGAACTTATTCATTGACCGACCTGAATTATTACAACAAATACCTTTAAAATATATCGCCTCATATATTGGAATTACTCCACAAGCTTTGAGTAGAATTAGAAAACGCATTAATTAACTTGGGTTCATTTAATTTATTTGTTCTTTTCTCATCTTTGTATTTCAAATTTCAGAAAAATATGAAACCTTTAATTATTCTTTTAGCAACTTTCATCATCTCTCTTTTTACTATTAAGTTTATAAGGAAAGAATATGATTTTACTTTATCTGCAAGAATAGCAATGTCAACAATGCTTGTATTTACTGCTATTGGGCATTTTGTCTTTACAAAAGGAATGTCTATGATGATACCTGAATTCATTCCATTTAAAGAAAAATTTATTTACATAACAGGAGTTTTTGAAATTTTACTTGCAATAGGTCTCTTAATTCCAAATTTAAAGGTTGTATCTGGATGGACACTCATTATTTTCTTTTTATTAATTTTACCTGCAAATATTTATGCTTCTATTAATAATCTGAACTACCAAAAAGGGACTTTTGATGGAAATGGTATCACCTATTTATGGTTTCGAATACCATTACAAATCCTGTTCATTATTTGGACTTATATTAGCACAATCCGAATTTAATGAAGAAAGCCAGTGGCTAACACCGTACAAAATTAATTGCTTTCTTCTCGCCTACTTACGAAAGTCCTCGCGGACTTTCTATCTGTGATTTATTTGCTAACTTTAGTGCTTAAACAAACACCTTACTATTAATACTGAAGAAACTTGCCTTACTCAAGAACTTAACGTAACAAATCTAAATTGATAGATTTGTTATTATGGTGCATGAAAAAAATAAAATTTATTATTTTCTGTCATATTTTCTTAAAAGCTGTCACTAACTATATATAGAGACATTAATAAACACTAATTTAGATTTTAAGAAAATGGAAAACACTAAGAAATTAATTCAAATTTTAACACGAATTCAAATAATAAGTAGCATTGTTTGGGCTATTTCACTTCTAGTTTGCTACAAGATATTGGGTGAGTCTTATAAAGAAATTAGTCTGACACTTATTTGTGGCTTTTTTATTGAGTTTTTACTTATTAGTTCATCAAAAAACAATTTAAAAAAACAAAAGGCAAAAAAAGCATAATTAATTTAATAGGACTGACTTCCTGAAACATCTAAACAGAATGCGGAAAAAGATAGATGACACATATTTTGAAGAAATTCTTGAAAAGAATAAGCATAAAATATACAGAATTTGCACTATTTATGCTGTAATTCCCATTGAGCCTCAAGACCTCTTTCAAGAAGTCATTTTTCAAATATGGAAATCTCTTAACTCTTTTAAAGGTAATTCGTCTATAGATACTTGGATATATAAAATTACTATTAATGTTTGCTTACGCTCAAAAATGAAACTTGATAAAAGTTATAGCAAAACTGATAGGCTTGAATCTATTCATTTTACTTCAATAGAAAACGAAATTGACACTTATGAGCAAGAAAAAATCAAGTATTTAAAAGAATGCATTTCAACTTTAAATGAAACTGATACATCATTTATAGTCCTTTATTTAGATGATTTACCTTATAAAGACATTGCAATTATTACAGGGTTATCAGAAAATCATATTGCCGTAAAAATGAAGCGAATTAGAAAAAAATTATTTGAATGTATCACTCCAAAATTCAACTAAAATGTTAGAACAAGAATTAAAAAATATTTGGAATAATTCTTCTAAAGCAGGACAAATATCAATTGAAACAGACCTTTTAAGAGGAGAATTGAATACTAAAATAAATACTATTCAAAAGAAAATAAGAAACAGAGATATAAGAGAAATTGCTGCTTCAATACTTGGCATACTCATTTTTGGTTATTTATTATACGAGATTCCGTTTCCTATTACCAAAATAGCTTGTGTATTAGCAATTGTTTGGTTTGTGTATGTCATTTATAAATTTAGAAAATCAAAAACACAAAACACAAAAACTGATTTTTCATTACCGCTAACTAAGCAACTTAATGAACAAAAAGCAATGATGGTTCAGCAAGCTAATCTATTAGACTCTGCACTGTATTGGTATGCTATTCCTCCATTTATCATGAATTTTATATTTATCCTAGGGCTAGAAAACCCTGTTGATTATAATTGGACTAATTATGTTGCTGAAAGCATATTACCACTTACTTCTAATTTAAAAATTATAACATTAATAGGCCTTGCTTTATTTTATGCATTTACTTTTTGGATAAATAAAAGAGCTTTACATAAAGACATAACACCAACCATAGAAAGCATTGAACAAATGCAACAACAAATAAAAAAACAATAACAATGAAACACATACTATCTATACTAATAACTTTTCTGTTAATCAACAACACCATGGCTCAACATGAGAGTGAGATCTCAAAATCTGTAGCAAACAAATTTCAAGAAAAATACAACACCAATGATTATGATGGTATTTATTCAATGTTTGCCAACGAAATGAAAAACTTTATGCCACATGAAAAAACATTAGCTTTTCTACGTGGCTTAAAATCGGAAGCAGGTAATATTAAAACAAAATCTTTTGTGAAATATGAGCAAGCAAACGTTGCTTTATACAAAACAAACTTTGAACGGATTGTAGTTGCATTATATATTTCTGTAGATAAAAATTCAAATATTAACGGATTAATGGTAAAGCCTTTTAAAGAAGAAAAATTACCAAAACTAACCCGTAATATTTCTAAATTAAGACTGCCTTTTAAAGAAGAATGGACAGTACTTTGGGGAGGAGATACCAAAGAACTCAATTATCACACTATTGATAAAGCTCAAAAAAATGCTTTTGATTTCATAATTACCGACCAACAAGGAAATAGCTATAAAAATGATGGGAAAAGTAATGAAGATTTTTATGCCTTCGGTAAGCAACTTATTGCACCAACAGACGGGGAAATTGTGTTAGTTGTTGATGGCATTAAAGATAACAAGCCAGGAATACCAAATCCATTATATGTGCCAGGAAATACCGTTATTTTAAAAACCAAAAACAATGAATATTTGTTCTTCGCACATTTTAAGCAAAATTCCATTGTTGTAAAGCAAGGGCAACAAATAAAGCAAGGAGATCTATTAGGTTTATGTGGAAATTCTGGAAATTCTACAGAACCTCATTTACATTTTCACATTCAAAATGTAGAAGATATGAATAAAGCTACTGGAGCTAAATCCTACTTTGAAAACATTTTAATAAATGGAGAAATGAAAAAAGATTATTCCCCAATTAAAATGGAAAAAGTAAAAAACAAATAGAAAACTACTGCGAACACAGTGTATAATTCATATGTAAAATGAAAGTATTACTCTTACTTATATTAAGCACATCATTAACTTTTTCACAAACTACTGAAAATAAACATATTGACTCTAATATTTTAAACCAAAAAAGAGAAATTCAAATTTTCCTACCTAATAATTATGAGCACTCTAATGAAAAGTACCTAACCCTATATGTTCTAGATGGTCAAACTTATTTTTATTATGGTGTGGGCTTTCAACAAGCATTTAATTGGCGTGATAAAGCTCCTGAATTTATTGTTGTAGGTATAAAAAGTAAAGACTGGAGTGAAAGAAGAATATTTTTTAAATCTCCCAAACACGAAATAGAGTTTCGAAAATTTATTAAGCAAGAATTATTCCCCTATATAAATAAAAACTACAGGGTTAATGATGATAAAATGATTTTTGGCTGGGAAGATGCTGGGGATTTTGTTCTTAACACTTTATATGAAAAGCCAGAGATGTTTTCTGCCTACTTTGTAGCTAGTGCTCTAAAATGGGGTGATAAATATTTAAATCAATTTACTTCAAAATCATTTAAACAAGAGAAGTACTTATATAGTGGTCACAGTCCTTCAGAAACATGGTCGATTAATAACTATAACTCTTTTACAAATTCTTTAAAAAACAAAACACCTCATAATTTAAAGTGGAACACAAATACACTTCATAATGAAGATCATTGGTCTACACCTTATCAAATTATTTATAATGGAATTAAAAACTATTATAAACCATATATACCAATCAGTTTTGCATCTTATGAAGATTATAAATCTGCAGGAGGTTATCAAAATGTGGTTAACTTTTATAAAGAGCGGGGATTAAAATATGGGGTTAGTTCTGATATTCATTTTAGAACAAAAATAAATATCCTACGAATTACAATGGCAACAGATAATTATGAAGAATTCAAGTTCTTAATGACAGCATTAGATTATTTTTCAAAAGATTACATCCGTGATTTTAGATATATAAACTATGGAGAATTTTATATGAAACATGGAAATACTGAAGCGGCTTATAAGTTATTAGAAAAAGGAGTAAAAGAATATCCTTGGTCAGCTAGAATTTTTAATTGTTATGGAAATGTTTATAAGGCAATGGGAGATTTAAAAAACGCTCGTTTGAATTATAAGAAAGCCATAGATTTAGCCAATGAATATTCACAACCTGGTTTAGATGAATATCAACTAAATCTTAAATCAATTCAAAATTAATTATGAAAAACATGTAATAAAAATAACTGTGTACGACAACTTATATAAAAAAATAGCGGTTTAAGCTCTTAAACAAAAATGAATTATATAAATTTAAATACAATAATAATCTGAAAAGCTAGAGCGTAAATTCACTAATTTTCATATACAAACACGTTGCAACAAGCAAAAAAACAGAATGGACAAAGAAAAATATTTGAACAGAATTAAACATACAGGTAGCCTTAAACCAAATTTGGATTTATTGAAGAAATTACAAAAAAACCATCTTATGAATGTTCCCTTTGAGAATTTAGACATTCATTATCAAACACCAATTGAGTTGGATATTAACCGAATTTATGAAAAAATAATACACAAAAACCGAGGTGGATTTTGTTACGAATTAAACGGTATTTTTTTTGAACTTCTACTCTTATTAGGTTTTAATGCTAAACGTGTTTCAGCAAGAACATACAAAAAAAACAACGAATACAATCCTGAATTTGATCACTTTACAATCATTGTAAAAATAGGAAGTACCGAATATTTGACTGATGTTGGATTTGGTGAATTCATTTTTGAGCCATTAAAATTACAATTAGGAGAAATTCAAAATGATGAGAGAGGGAGTTATTCAATAAATAAGTTTGAAAACGACTACCTGAGAGTAAGTAAAATTGAAAACGGAAAATCGACACCAGAATTTATTTTCAAAAACATAGAACGGGAATTAATAGAATTTAAAGAAATGTGTGAATACCATCAGACTAGTCCCAACTCGCATTTTATAAAAAAGAAATTAATTTCTAGACCAACTGATAATGGCCGGATTACAATTTCTGGAAATATATTAAAAGTTAAAGAAGACAACTTAATAAAAGAAAAGGAATTGAAAAGCGAAACTGAATTTGAAAAAGAATTATGGGACAAATTTAAAATCTCATTATAAAAGCCAGTTGTTAATACAGTTTATAATCCATTACGAGTACTCTTCTACTTAAGTAATCCCTCGCAGACTTTCTATCTTTGATTTATTTGCTAACTTTTGTGCTTAAAACACCAACAAAATCATAACACAAATACTTTCGCAACAAGCAGAAGTGAATATTAACTAAGTGTATTTTTCAACTACTAAATTACCCCAATCAGCAATTGACTGAACTAAAGGAATTAAAGTTTTTCCAAAACCCGTTAATGAATATTCTACTTTCAATGGAGGTTTTGATGTATAGACCGTTCTTTTAATTATTCCGTCTTCTTCCAAAGCCTTTAACTGTAAACTCAAGGTTCGCTCAGTTACAGAAGGCATTTCCTTTCGCAACTCGTTATAACGCAACTTACCTTTGGACAGGTAAAATAAAATTACTGTTTTCCATTTCCCACCTATTATTCCCATCGTTAAACTTGTGCAACAAGGGTATTCTCTTTCTTTAAACTTATACATAATTAAAATAAAAATTAAACTATCATTTTTGACCGTTATTGCAAAAGTAATTAACTATACTTAGTTTTGCAACTATAAAATATATAGTAATAAAAATTTAAATAGAATGATAGAGTTTGAAAAAAAAGTAGCCTTAATAATTGGCGGAACAAGTGGAATTGGAAATGCAACAGCTAAAGCGTTAATTAAACAAGGTGCAATTGTTCATATAGTCGGCAGAAATGTTGACAAAGTGAATGATACACAAAATTTAGTGAAACATAGAGTAAACATTTCTAATACAGATGAAGTAAAATCTTTAATTAAAGAAATTGAATCCCTTGACAATTTAGATTATTTAGTAAACGCTTCTGGTATTTTTGCGCCAAAGCCTTTTTTAGAACACACAATAGATGATTACAATTCCTATTTAGATTTAAATAGAGGGTTCTTTTTTATCACTCAAAGTGCTTCAAACAAAATGAAAAGCACTAATGGTGGTTCTATTGTAAATGTAGGTTCAATGTGGGCAAAACAAGCTGTAAAAGCAACACCATCTTCTGCTTATTCAATGCAGAAAGCAGGTCTTCATTCTTTGACTCAACATTTAGCTATGGAATTAGCAGAACATAATATTAGGGTTAATGCAGTATCACCAGCAGTAGTTAATACACCTGTTTATCACGGAGTTTTTGGTGGAAAAGAAGAAGCTGAAAAAGCTTTGGAAGGACTTAATGAGTTCCATCCGATTGGACGAAATGGAACACCTTCTGATGTTTCAAATAGTATTTTATTTTTACTTTCAGAAAAAGCATCTTGGGTTACTGGAGCAATTTGGGATACTGATGGTGGAGTAATGGCAGGAAGAAATTAAATAAGCATGGTTTATGGTAAAACTAGTTGCAAACAATGTATATAAAAAATAGTCGTTAAGGGCTAAATTCAAAAGTTTAATTCTTTTCAGCTATTTTTGTTAAAACCGAAAAACAGTGCTCATTAATCTGCTACTTTTGATATACTTAGCGACGTATACCATTTAAAAAAACGCAAAAATGAAATTAAGTATAAGAGAAATACAAACAAATGACATTGAAAAAATAGTCAATTATTTTGTCAATGCAGATTCTGAGTTTCTCAAAGGAATGGGTGCAGATAAAAGTAAATTACCAAAAAAAGACCATTGGATTAAAAAACTAGAATCTGAATTAAAGAAACCGTATAAAAGTAAAGAATTTTACTATATTATTTGGTTACTTGACGACCAAGAAATTGGACATTCTAACATCAACAATATTGAATTCGGGAAATCAGCTACAATGCATTTACATCTATGGAGTAATGCCAAAAGAGAAAGTGGTCTTGGGCTAAGTTTTTTAAAATTGACTATTCCTTATTATTTCAAAAATATCGAACTTGAAAAGTTAATTTGCGAGCCATATTCAAATAATATTGCTCCAAATAAAGTTCTGAAAAAACTAGGTTTTGAATTAATTAAGACTTACGACACAACACCAGGTTGGATTAATTTTCATCAGACAGTAAATAGATATGAATTAAAAAAGGGACAATTGAAAACATTAGAAACGACACACAGCAACATGTAAAAAAATTGCTGATAAAAACCTACTTACGAAAATCCTCATGGATATTCTATTCAGCTTGTATTTACTAAATTAGTCACTAAACTATACATAAACACTTTATACCCAATTAGGAAAAAAATGAACAGACTCACTCGAATAACTGCAATACTAGTTCATCTACAATCGAAAAAAATTGTGACTGCAAAAGAAATAGCTAATAGGTTTGAAATTAGCTTACGAACTGTCTATCGAGATATTAAGACTTTGCAAGAAGCAGGAGTGCCAATTGGTTCTGAAAACGGAATTGGATATTTCATAGTAGATGGTTATTCACTTCCTCCAATAATGATAACAGAGGAAGAAGCCAATGCGTTAATTGTATCCGAAAAATTGATTTTAAATCAAGGGGATATTTCTCTTAAAAAGGATTTTAATTCCCTGCTCTTAAAAATACAATCTGTATTAAAGAACGTTCAAAAAGATAACCTATTAAAATTAGCATATCGAATAGAGCGTTCTTCTAAAAAAGAAGTGTATGAAAGTAATTGGTTATCAATTCTTCAAAAATCAATCACTAGTACAAAAGTTTTAAAAATTGATTATCATTCAATATATAACGATGAAAAAACATTAAGAGAAATAGAGCCTTTAGGAGTTTATTATACAGACAAAGCATGGATAATAGTAGCATATTGTAGACTGAGAAAAAAAATAAGAGAATTTAGATTAGATAGAATAATCGACATCAACACCACTTCACAAACCTTTGATTATCAGCAAGATTTTAAACTTTCAAAATATTTTAATGAATTAACAAAACCAAGTTGACATAGGGTTGTCACTCCTCCGTTTTACTTTTGTTTCAAATAAATTTTAAATCAAAAATGAAACAATTATTAATTATTCTTACAACAATAACAATGATTAGTTGTAACAACGAAAACAAGTCTAAAATGGAAAAAAAGGGAAACAAAGAAGTTGGCACAATTGAAATCGTTATTTTTAAAACAAAACCTAACTTTACACAAAAAGAGGTTACAGAAGCAGCCAATGCAGTAAACTCTGTAGTAGAAAAATTTAAAGGCTACATTAGTAGAAAGCTAGCAGTAAGTAAAGATGGCACTTGGACAGATATTGTGTATTGGACAGATTTAGAATCTGCTGAACACGCTGCCCAAGAAGTAATGAAAAGCGAAACTTGTCAAAAATTCTTCGGAATGATTGATGAAAAAAGCATGACTTTTATGCATCTAAATCCAGTTATTGAACACAAAAAAGTATAGAAAAATAATAGCGGCCTTGATGTTTAATCAAGGTTGCATTTTTTTTATATTTTCGATTAGCACCAAAAAAGAGAGTCAGTGTTTCAAAGCGCATTACTATTTTTACATCAACCGTTATCAATAATTTATTAGATAATTTTAAGATTGACAATCCTTCTGTTGAAAATTAAATAATATTTGCAATTAGAATAAAGTTCGTTATCTAAAACTAAACTTAAGCAGTGTATATTTTACTCCTAGCTTTATGTGTACTTGAAAAACGCTACAAGCTTCTCTCTGTTTCGTGATATTTTACTAAATTAGCTATTAACCAACGTAACGAAATCAAAGACACTAGTGTTAATTACGAAAAAAAAATCACCCTATAACAAATGGATAAGCTGATACTTAACAATTATTTCCATTCTTTATTTCCTATTCCTAAAGAAACTGTATTAAAAATTACGGAAACTTTCTGTAATTTTAAATTAGATAAGAATACTACTCTACTTGACAAAGACACTATCAGTACAAAAACTTATTTTTTAGAGAAAGGATATGTACGATCATATATTTTAAATGAAGATAACGAAACAGTTACAACAAACATTTATTCTGCTCCTTGTTTTGTAAATGACTTTTTATCCTTTTTTAAAAAACAACCCACAAAAGAAATCTATCAAACCTTAACCGACTGTTCATTTTGGGAAACAAGTTTAGAAAACGTTCAGACAAATTTTCATAATATTCCTGAATTTAGAGAGTTCAGTAGACTTTTATTTGTTATAAACTATTCGAACCTAAACGATCGTTTAATCGAAATGAAAAGCCAAAAAGCAGAAACAAGGTATTTAAACCTATTAAAAAAACAACCACATATTTTTCAAAATGTTCCTCTCAAAGTTATCGCTTCATATTTAGGAATTACAGACAGCACATTGAGTAGAATTAGAAACGAAATTAGTAAAATATAATTTCTTGTCATTTATCAAGTACTTATTCATTTTAGAGTTTTCATATTTGTAAAAAATTTAAAAATGAATAAAAAACATATTGCAATTATAGGTTTAGGTGGCGTCGGTGGGTACTTTGGATTTAAAATTTCTCAAAATAACGAAACAAGTAAGCAAAATAGAGTTTCATTTATTGCTAGAAATAAAACATATGAAACTGTAAAAAAAAACGGCCTTAAATTACTCTCTTCTGAACATGAAAACAGCATAACAAATCCAGATGCCATTTATCAAAACATTTCAGAAATCAAAAATCCTGATTTAGTATTTATTTGCGTTAAAGAATATGATTTAGAGAATGTTTGTCATCAATTATCCAAAGTTATCACAAAAGACACCATTTTATTACCAATGATGAATGGAGCTGATATTTATGATCGAATTTATAAAATAATCCCTAATAATATAGTTTTACCTTCTTGTGTGTATGTTGCTTCACATATAAAAGAAAAAGGTATTGTTGAACATAAAGGAAAAACTGGCAAATTAATATTTGGTAATGACCCAAAACATACTTCTGAGAATATTGAATGGATTACAGACTTATTGCAGAAAAGTAAAATAAGTTTTGAGTATAAGGAGAATTCTTTAGTTGATATTTGGACCAAATTTATTTTCATTGCAAGTTTTGGTTTAGTAACTGCAAAATACAATTCATCTATAGGAGCCGTTTGCTCAATGGAATTACAAAAAGAAGAGGCTACAAAAATAATGGTTGAAATAAAATCAATTGCTGATAAAAAAGATATTCGTCTACCAGATGATATTATTTTAAAGACATTTGAAAAGGCATTAACATTTCCGCCCAAAACACCAACTTCTTTGCAACTTGATATACATTCAGGAAAAGAAAATAATGAGCTAGAACTATTTGCAGGTGCAATTATTAAGTACGGAAAAGATGTGAATGTTAATACATTTTTTACTGAAAACACCTACCAAGAAATAAATAAAATAGCCTAAAATTAATTATTTACGCCACAACTATTCTTATACATCTACATAAAAAAGACACGAATTGAAAACAAAAATAAAGTATAACGAAATTGTAATTAAACGAATTGACAAATTCCCCAGCAGACCAACCATAATTTTTCTACATGATTCTTTAGGTTGTATAGAATTATGGAGAGATTTCCCAGATAAACTTAGCGAACTCACTAAATGCAACGTACTTGTGTACGATCGTCAAGGCTATGGTAAATCTTGCCCATTACCTAACTCTAAAAGAGATATTCATTATTTAGAACAAGAAGCAGATTTACTATCTGAACTTATAAAGTATTGGAATATTGACCATGCGATACTTTTTGGGCATAGTGATGGAGGTTCAATTGCTTTAATAACAGCCGCCAAATATCCTCAGTTAATAACAGGAATTATTACCGAAGGAGCGCACATTTTTGTGGAAGAGCTTACTCTAAATGGAATTGAAGAAGCAATTCAACTCTACAAAACAACCAACTTAAAAATCAAATTGGAAAAATATCACAAAAACAAGACTGATAAAATGTTTTGGGCTTGGGCTTCTACTTGGACTACAGACGAATATAAAAATTGGAATATTGAAGGTTTTTTACCAAAAATAGAATGTCGCTCACTCATAATACAAGGAGAAGAAGATGAGTATGGAACGCTAAAACAAGTAAAAAATATCATAACACAAACCAACGGGCAATCAACTCAATTAATAATCCCAAATGTTAAGCATACGCCACATAAAGAAGTACCAGAACTTATTTTACAGAAAGCAAGTGAGTTTATAAACGAAATAAATGAATAAAAAAAAGAACAGTAAACCTTTTAAATTAAAGCTTAACCAACCTACTATCAGAAAACGTACAAAGAGCAAACTTTGTAAACGCTACTCAATTACACAAACAACTAAAAAATAATAAAAATTCCTAAAAGTGTGATTTTTTTTAAAATTTGCGAATAATAAGTAAACTAACTTATTATAACATGGCAACTAGAAAAATTATAGGAATTGTATTTTCAGTTATAGCGATTCTATTTAGTACAATCTTTTTAATACAATCAGACTTAAATATTAATTTAAAAGAATATTTTGATTTTTCATTTAAGAGTTATTTCAGCTTATCCTATTTTAATCAAATATTACCTCTAATTATTTGTTTTATTCTTTTGTATGGAGGTATTTTAATAATCATAAAACCAACAAAATCTAATCCTGTTTTAGCTTTATTCGGGTTTACGGTACTTGAAGAAATTATATTCAGTTGGTTTGGTTTAATTTCTATTGATTTTCCAATTTATATTTTTGTAATATTTTTTTTCAGTGCACTATTAGCATTGTGGATTGCTTATTCAGACACTATTAACCAAAAACGTTTATCTCTTAAAGAAGGCGTTTCTAGTTTAATTATAGGAACTCTTATCAATGCTTTTTCTTATTATTTATAATTTTTTTTGAAAAGTGTGATTTTTTATCCTGCATTGCGAATAATATATAAAACAATCAAAGTAATGAAAACAATATTTATTAAAATCATTTTAATAGCGCTTAACATAATAGCAAATTCTGTTATTGCACAAAATGACTCAAAGCAGTTTGAAAAAGTTCAAAATGAAATTATAAACCTTATCAACTTACCAAATCCAACTTTTAGTCCAGATATAGTTTCTAAACCAATGACACCAAAAGCAATTGCTGATTTAGGATTTGAACAGACTTATAAAAATGTTCCTCAAAAGTTTAGTATGAGAGACGGAAAGAAGTTATTTTCTTATGTATATAAAAATGAAAGTAAAGTGACTATCGTTTTACTTCATGGAATTCTTTCTAGCTCATATTTAATGAACAAAACAGCTGGATTATTAAAAGAAGCAACAAATAGTGAAGTTGTAGCTTTAGACTTTAGAGGTCACGGACAATCTGAAGGAAAACCTGGCGATGTAGATTACATCAATCAATATGTAGATGATTTAGAAGATGTTATTTTGGCAATTAAAAAAGAAAAACCAAATCAAAAAATAATTCTTGCAGGACATTCAATGGGTGGCGGAATAATTTTGCGATATGCCATGAAAGAAACTAATCCAAAAATTAATGGATACCTTTTATTTGCCCCTCATTTAGGTGTAAATTCTCCAACTGTAAAAACAACAAATTCAGATGAAGAAGAAACATTTATAAAATTACATATGAATAGAATTATTGGTTTAAAGATGATGAATGCTATTGGAGACACAACACATAATAGTCTTCCGGTTTTGTTTTTTAATCTCCCAAAAACAATGCCCGTTACAAAATATAGTTATCGTGCAAATGAAAGTATGTTGCCCTTAGACTATAAAGAAGGATTAAATGCAATAAACAAGCCTTTATTGGTTGTTGTTGGAAGTAAAGATGAAACCTTTGATGCTGCTAAGTTTACATCAGCAGTAACAAAAAATAGCAAAGGGAGAGTTGTTATTGTAGAAGATGAAACTCATAATGGAGTTCGTCATAACAAGAAAACCATGGAAGCAATTTCACTTTGGATAAAAAACCATAAATTACAGTAACCTAATCAGTTGCAAATGATGATTAATAAAAAAGAGCAATTCATAAAAACTATAGATGATCATAAAAAAATCATCTATAAAATTGTGAACTCTTATTGCAAAAACATAGAAGACAGAAAAGACTTAGAGCAAGAAATTATTATTCAACTATGGAATTCGTTCGATAACTATAATAGCGATTATAAATATTCAACTTGGATGTATCGAATTGCACTAAACGTAGCAATCTCTTTTTATAGAAAAGAAAAAAAGCGGTCTGTTAAAAATGACTTTTACAGTGAAGAATCAATTTTTAAAATAGAAGAAGAAACCGCTGAAGAACAAACAGAATTAAATCATTATTTAAAATTACTGCAAGAATTTATCAATAATTTAAATGAGCTAAATAAAGCTTTAATGCTATTGTATTTAGAAGAAAAAAGTTATGAAGAAATTGCAGAAATAGTAGGTATTACTAAAACGAATGTTGCCACAAAAATTAGTAGAATAAAATTAAAATTAAAAAAAGAATTTCAAAATATATAGCATTATGGAAGCCGAAGAATTAAAAAAAATATTAGCAGGTTACGAAACTAAACTAGATGAAAAATTAAGTTTAAATGTAGCATCTTTAAAGAACATAAATTTAGACAAATCAGAAAAGAGTACACAAAGTGTTCTTAAGTACAGAGTTATTGAGATTGTAGTTTTCTCGTTAATAGCTTTATTTACAGGCAACTACATTGCAACAAATTGGAACCAAATACATTTAGCAATAAGCGGTATTATTGTTGGTGTTTTTACACTAATAGCCTTATCAGGAAGTATTGGACAAGTAACTCTTTTACAACAAATTGATTTCTCTAAACCCATAATTGATATTAGAAAAAAGATAGAATTAGTAAATACACACGGACTTTTATTTCTAAAATTGATGTTTCTATCTACACCAATATGGTGGGCTTATGTTGTTGTTGCAAGCGACTTATTTTTTAACATTGACTTATATGCAAATATGGATTCTGATTTTGTTTTAAAATATCTAATGGTGAACTCTTTATTAATTATTCCTATGGTTTGGTTTTTAAATAAATTAACATATAAAAACCTAAATGTTAAATGGATAAGAAAAACTATAGGGTTCTTTGTTGGAAATAAAACCATGAAAGCTTTAGAGTTTTTAAAGGACATTGAGGAGTTCGAAAAATAAGCATCATTTACTTAAAAAAAAGTAGAGTTCTTAAAAAACGAAAGCAAACAACATTAATAACTCATTACTAGTTACAACCTAATTGCAAAAATTCTCACAGATTTTCTATTCGGTTTTTATTTACTAAAATATCTATTTAAACATAAAACAAAGATATCGTTAGCATCATAAGACTCTCATAAAATTGAAAATTATGAATATAATTTTTATTGAATCTATGTTTACTTATTAAACCTTTTTTTAAAAACTGAATGGAAAACTAATTGTATACAAGACCGTGTAAAAAATGTTGCTTTATTAGTCTATGGA
>CAXICE010000012.1:0-16879 GCA_964022045.1 uncultured Polaribacter sp.
AAAAATAGCATGATTGTAGAAAAAGTTTTCATTGTTTTAAATTTTACTCTTTTGTTTAATTTCATGTATTACCATCTTGTGTCAATAATATGTTGCTGCTCTTCTTTAGTAATCACTACAATTTAAATGAGCATTGCTATTCTTTAATACGAGGAGAACCTTTGTCACCTCCTTGCTCTAGCGTAACCTGTTTTCCATCATCTGAAAAAATAAATGATATAGATTCTGCGTACATTTGCTCTAAGACAAATCGGTTTTCTCCTTTATAAATTAAGGGAGCTTTAAATTCGTTTTTTATAAAATTAATTAAGGCATTATTTTCTTGTATAAATACAGACTTATCGTTTGGATCATTTTGAGAAACATAAACACCAACAAATTTCTTCAACTCATTTTCTGATATTGCTACAGGCGCATCCCCAAGAAACAATTTTAGTATTTCAGTGTATATTTCGTTAATATCAATTTTAGAGCCGTTTGAGATTAATGTAAATGATAATCTTTCTTTAGAAAAATAAATTGAAGTTGCTCTAAACTCATCAATACGCCCACGATGTCCAAAACCTCTTCTATCATTGGTAGTATATCTAAAAAGTCCCATACCATACCTATCCTTTATGGTTTTCATTAGAGTTAGACTTTCTTCTGAAAACACCTTTCCAGTCAACAAACTTTCAAAAAATGTATTTAAATCTTTAGGTGTTGAAACAATTGAGCCAGTGCCTTTAGCAGTAGACAAATCAGTCTCAGGAAATTCAGTCCACTTTTCATCATAGATGTATGAATAAGACTCATTATTCTCTACGTTAATTTCTTTTCCTGAATATGTATTGATTAGTTCAAGTGGTTTACAGATTTTCTCTTGCAAAAGATTTTCATAAGAAGTGCTATACGTTTTCTCAAGAATTAGAGCCAATAAAAAATAATTAGAATTACTATACTCTCCTTTAGTATTTGGTTCAAAATCGCTTTCATACTTTGAAATTTTAGACAACATATCTTCAGGTGAAATATATTTAGTGCGATTGTTAAAAAACCATTTATCTTTTGTAAAACTATGAATACCACTTCTGTGTTGTAATAACTGAGCAATAGTAATTTTATTAGCGTTTTTTACATTCGGAAAATAACCCTCTATAGTACCATCTAGCTTCAGTTTATTTTCTTCAATAGCTTTAAAAATTAATGTTGCGGTAAAAGATTTAGTAACAGAACCAATACGATATTTTGTATTTGCATTAATTTTATTTTTTGTTTTAACATCACTAAAACCAACATTGTTTTCATACACTGATTTTCCATTTTGGGTTAGTATAACACTTCCCATAAATTCGTCGTTTTTATCATAGGCTTTTAATAAACTGTCGATTTTAACTTGATAGTTATTAGGTGTTTGCTTATTTATTGATTGAGCAGGTTTTTTACTTTCTGTACAAGAAAAAAGTAGTGCGATAAATGCTACTATTAGTAAGATTTGTTTTTTCATGATTCTTTATTGATTAATTATTTTGCTATTACATTCATTAAAAATGCAAATTAGAATAATTAATCAAGAGTCTTCTTGTTCGAAAAGAATTGATATTTGTTCTAAAAGAACCTTGTTTTCTTTATGAATTATATTTTTGTTTAAATATCTAGCCAATAATTTATTTTTAATGCAATACCAAAATTTTCTCTATGAATATTATCTGCACTATAATTATCAGTTATTACTAGATGAGCAAAAGATAGCGGGTTAAATTCCCATTGTAAACGTAAGCTATATCCCAAATTGTTGCTTTGGGTGTTTAATTGCGCTATGGTTGTCCAAGATAGTTTATTGTTAAAAAAGACACTTCCTGAAAAATTGAAAGTATGTATTGTGTCTTTTCCGTATTGTTTTAAATTGATGGCATTTAAGTTGTAATTTGCACTTAAATTTGCCCAAGGTTGCAATCTGTAATTTGTTACCAATTCCCATCCGAACCTATCTCCATTATAAAAACCACCATATTGTAATCTGTTCTGAAAAGAGAACGCTTTATTTGTTGGTGCCGATATGTAACCTATTCTAACAAATGCTGTGTTATATATATCTAATGGTAAAGGTTTTCCGTTTTTTAGTATATCTGTAGCATATTGTAAGTTATTATGATTGTAATTAAAGTTTACAAAATAGTAACTTAGGTCTTTATTCCAAAAAATATTTACCATTTCAATTGCTTCTTCTACTAACTTTAAGTTTGAATTCAAATAGGTGCTAAACCTAATTTTGTGATCGTTTTTATCTCGCTTATCACTTTTAATATTAAAATTACTATATATAATTTCCGTATAGTTTTCTATATATCCTGCTCTTGTAGATGTGTTAAGAATAGCATCAAAATTAGTTAGGCGAGGTTGAAAACCAACATCAGTAATATAATTCTTATTTACTATACTTGTACTAGTTGTTCCAGACCATTTACGAGTAGAATAGGATAGTGTAGCGTTAAAGAAATCATTGTTTTTTGTTGTTTCTTCAGTTAAGCTTTTTGCAAAATTTAATTGGCCTAACCATGCATTGTTTTTTGAAATGTAATTTAAGTTTAATCCTAGAACTCTGTTGTAATTGTTTGTGATTTCGTGTTTTTTTAGTTCTTGTCGGTTAATCAAATAACCAGTAGCAGTTAAACCTTTTGTAATATTACGCCTACCAACAGCAACTGTATAGTTTTGACCATTAGTTGTGTTTGTTGATTCTGTTTGAGCATTAAGTATTCCAATTCTAAATTTATTGGCAACTTTACCAGATAGTTTTAATCCAAATTGAATATCGGTTTTAGAGCCAATAATACGAGAATAAAAAGGATTAATATTTCTTGCACCTAAATTATTAAAGAGATCTCCATTTTCTAGAAAAAAGTTTCTCCTTTCTGGAAAGCTAATATCAAACCTTGTTAAATTAGCTATTTGATCATCTTGTTCTATAGCAGAGAAATCAGGGTTTATCGTTGCTTCTAATTTCAATGTAGAAGTGATGTTGTATTTTACATCTATTCCAGCAGTAAAATCGTTTGTTTTATTGTTGTTTTTAACATCTTCGTTGTATGAAAAAACAGTTGATGGTATTAAGGTTAATTTAGATTTTTTTGCTTTACCTAAATTTTGAACTTCAATTGACTTTGTGAACCTTAAATCTATAGCACTATAATTTCTTGAAAAAGAAGTTAATGTTGAGTATTGTGGTGTTTTTGCATCAATATTTATTAAGTTAATTTTCCAGTTATTAGTACTGTAAGGAAGAGAGTTTAATGGAATGGCAATTTCGTAATGCCTTTTGTTTTTTTCAATAATGGTTTTTGATTGCCATTTGGTATTCCAGTTGCTATCTACAGTGTAATTGTCATTAGAAATAGAAACAATACCATCTGTTTGAGCTCCTTTTACATTTGTTGCAAATAAGTACCCTGAATTTTGATTTCCAGCTATGTCTAAAACAATCGCAAATCCATCTCCTTTTGTAAAACTATCATAACCTTCATCTCTTTTTAAAGAACGAACAATATATTCTGGAGTATCTTCAAATACAGTAACTCCAATATATAATAGGTTTCCATCATGAAAAGCTTTAGCTATTACTGGTTTTTTAACAAAACCAGAATCAATTGGAAAATGATTATAGAATTGGTTAAAAGATTGTAGGTTTTCCCAAATTGGCTCATTCAATTTTCCGTCAATCTTTACTTGAGCATTGCTTTTTTTTAGCTTAAAAGTAGTTTCTTGAGCGTAACTACAAATAGAAAGTATACTCGAGAATACAAGAGTTATTAATTTATTTTTCATGATAATTTGAATGTATTTAATTATAGTTTAACCATTGATTTATTGCAATAGGATACTTTATCAAAATCTCTGATGTTGATAGATATAATAGGAACATTTGGAAACATTGATTTAAGTTTTGTGACTATTGATTTTGAAAGGTGCGCTTTTTGAGCATCAGTTCTTCCTTCCATAATATTTGTAAAAACATGAATGAAGTCGTTCTTTGTATTTCCAATGTTGTAATGTTTAAAAGGGTTTATTCTTACCTTAATATCTCCTTCATCAAAAAGATTTGTTGATTCTGCAGTATCATATACTTGTTGCATGATCTCTTGAGGAGATTTTAATGAAATAATATTTTCTGAACAGTCTAATATAAAATGTGGCATAATTATTTTTTTAGTTATTTAATTTTTAAACTCTGAAAAGATGTAGCTTTTCAATACCGTTAGTGATTTTTTAATTGCGTAATTAATTGTTTGAAATAGATTTGTGTTTGTTTGAAAAAGGCTCTTTTTTTAGATGTAAACTTGGTAGAAAAAGACATACAATCCCTATTAATGGAAGGAATGAACAGACTTTGTATACAAATTCAATTGATGTTTTATCAGCTAGAATGCCTATTAAAGCAGAACCAATTGCAGCTACTCCGAAAGCAAACCCATAAAACATGCCAGATATAACACCTAGTTTTTTTGGTAATAATTCTTGTGCATAAGAAATTATTGTAGGAAAAGCTGAAGCCATTATCAAGCCTATTATCACCATAAAAACATCTGTATATAAAAGGTTTACATAAGGCAGTAATAGTATAAAAGGTGTTGCACCTAAAACCGAAAACCAGATAACATATAATCGACCAAATCTATCTCCCAACGGACCACCGATAATTGTTCCTAACATGTAGGAAAATAAATATATAAATAAATGAATCTGAGCTTGTTTAATTGTAAGATTGAACTTTTCAATTAAATAAAAACTGTAATAATTTGACAAGCTTGCAGCGTATATAAATTTTGAAAATATAATGACTAATAGTATTCCTAAAATGAATTTTAATTTCTTTTTTGAAAAGTTAATATTTAGTGTATTTGTGATGCTTTTTTTTGAAAAACTACTTATTAAATAGTTTCTGTACCATTTTGCAATTCTTTTGAGTATAAAGAAACCAACAATGAGTGGTAACATAAACAGACTAATTAATTCTTGAGAGTTTGGTAAAACAATTAAAGCAACTAATAAAGGTGCAATTGCAGTTCCTAAGTTGCCACCAATCTGAAATATTGATTGTGCAACACCAATTTTACCGCTAGAAGCAAGGTTAGTAATTCTACTAGATTCTGGATGAAAAATTGCAGACCCAATTCCTATTAAAATAGCAGAAACTACAATAGAATTAAAGTTATCTGCAAAAGCTAAAAAAGTAATACCGAGTGCAGATAAAATAAATCCGTAAATGATTGCGTTAACTCTTGGTTTTTTATCTGTATAATAACCAACTAAGGGTTGTAAAATTGATGCACTAAATTGAAAGGCAAAAGTGATTAAACCAATCTGAACAAATGAAAGCTGGTACTTTTCTTTTAGTAAAGGATAAACAGAGGGGATTACACCTTGAATTAAATCATTTATAAGGTGAGAAAAACTTATAAAATAAATTATTTGAAAAGTTGTTTCTGAAATTGCACTTTTTTTCACTTTATTGATTGTTAATTGTTTATGACAATGCAAAGTTTAAAATAATTTGTAAATTTGTAAAACGTTATTTTTCGATAACATCAATCGGTAAAAACGATTTACAAATGGAGTTAAGACAATTAAGGTATTTTATTAAAGCAAAGGAGTTGTTGAATTTTACTGCTGCAGCATCAGCTTTAAACATAAGTCAAAGTACTTTGTCTCAGCAAATAAAACAATTAGAAATAGAGCTAGATGTACCATTATTTGAAAGAGTAGGGAAGAGAATAAAAATTACAGAGGCTGGATTGTTGTTTTATAAATATGCTTTACAAAGTGTTAATAGTGCTAATAGTGGTTTTCAATTATTAAAAGATTTTCAAAATCTTGAAACGGGTGAATTAAAAATAGGTTCAACTTTTGGCTTAAGACATGTTTTAACCAAAGCAGTTAAAACGTTTTTAATGTCTTTTCCTAAAATTAAAATTACAATCGTTTATGGCACATCCGATGATCTGATTGAGAAATTAGATAATTTTGAATTAGATTTCATTTTGTCTTTTGAAGAGCATAAGTCTAATAAAAGTCATTCTTCACAATTATTATTTACTTCTGAAATGGTTTTGTTAGGTTCTTTAAACTCAAAATTAAAAGATATAAAAGAGATAAAGATGAGAGATTTATATCAATTTCAATTAGCATTGCCTTCTAATGGTTTTAGTACTAGAAAGTATATCAATCAAGTGCTAGAAAAGAAAAACTTGAGCTTACAAGTTTCTTTAGAAATTAACGATATACAAATGCTTATTGATTTGGTTAAAACTGGTGAGTTCTATACTATTTTGGCAAAAACAACTATTCAAGATGTTGATGCAATTACTTCAGCAAGAATTATTCATCCATTTATGGAAAGAAAAGCGATGGTAATTTCTTTAAATGAAGTCTATGAAAAAAAAGCTGTTAAAGAGTTTTACAAAATCATTTATAAAAATATAAACACTTTTAATAAAAGTATTTAAAAAAGATTGATTTATATAACTAAAAGTAACAGCTTTTTTTGCTTATGTTTTTATTAATTGAATTAAATTAATTCAAATTTTCGTTCTGTGACCGTTTTACCAAAAGCATTGGTAGGTAATTCTTCTGTAAGTGTAAAACCTTGTTTATTATATATTGCAGCAGCAGTATCTAGCTCATCTGTAGTCCAAAGGTAAGAAGATGAATAGCCGCTTTTTTTATAAAAATCCATATATGATTTCATAAGGAATTTACCGAGTCCAATACCTCTATATTCTTTTTCAAGAAAGAAGTATCGTAATTGTGCTTTGTTATTCTCTCTATGTTGAAGAAATAAACTCCCAATTATTTTTCCTTGATGCTCACAGAGCCAAACCCTATCTTTAGTTGCATCATAATTCTGATAAAACTCACATATACCTTCAGCAACATACATTTCAAAAGAAACTCCATGATTGTATTCTTTGGCATACATAGCTCCATGTCTATGGATTATATAGCCAAAATCTCCTGGTTTTATGTGAGTTCTTATACTGATGTCTTCTTTTGTAAATGCTTTATTTGCCATTCCTATATTTAATTTTTAAAATCAATTAAAGAGTATTTGTTTTGGGTGTCCATACACCTAAACTAGCATTTTTACTTACATATTCAGAAAAATCTATAGGTTTTCTGCCTAATACTTTTTCAATGTCATTGGTGATTTCTGAATTAGTTGGATTCGTTAATACTTCTGAAAATAAGTACTCAATTAGCCAGACAAAATCAGCAGGAACATTTTGTTGTTTCATAAAGCTGGTGTAAGCAGACAAAGCGATAGGTGTAAATGTTATTTGCCTTTCTGTAGCTTCAGAAATCTCTTGAATTACTTCTTTAAAAGTTAGTAATCTTGAGCCTGTAAGTTGATATATTTTACCATTATGTTTATCATGTAATAATGATTCTACAACTACGTCAGCAATATCTTCGGTATCTACATATGGTACTTTAGCTTCTGCTTGTGGTAACGCTACAAAACCTTCAATAATTGGTTCTAAAAAGAAGCTTTCACTAAAGTTTTGATTAAACCAACTTGCACGTACAATAGTATGATCTATTCCAGAATGAATAACAACTTGTTCGCAAAGTTCTGCTTCTCTTTCACCTTTACCAGATAACAATACCAGTTTCTTTACCTTGTTTTTCTTAGCAAGTTTTGTAAGCTTTTCTATGGCTTCTAATGCTCCTGGAACAGCTAAATCTGGTTGGAAAGTTATGTAAATTTTGTCCATTCCTTGCATAGCTTTTTCCCATGTATTTGAGTTGTTCCAATCAAAAGAAGGAGTAGCAGATCTTGAACCAATTCTAATACTGTGCCCTAAATTTATTAATTTTTCTGCTACTTTTCGGCCAGTTTTACCTGTGCCACCAATTACTAAAATGTTATTTGTCATCTTTTTATTTTTAAATATTATTTTTTGTTATTTGTGTAATACTAACTATTAGTATTATGAATGATATAATTGAGGATATGGTTCTTACTAAATGAAGACGATTCCATTTTGTTTCAAAAACACTTCTTAAGTTTTTTAATTCAATAGAATTTGCAGAGGTTAATTCAGTCTTGTCTAAGATTTCATTTAATGGTACATTGCCGAAAATGGTTACAAGTAACACTCCAAAAAAGTAAATTGCCAAGGCTGCTATTAAAAGCCATATTATAGTTTTAGGCGCATTTATAAAAACGTATAAATTATACATTCCTAAAATAAAAGGGCCAAAGAAAACTATAAAAAAGAATGGATTTAGAATTGCTCTATTCATTTGTTGAAAAGACATTAAATAGCCTAAATCATTCAGTTTTCCGATTCCTGGTGTAATGCTATTAGACCATGTAAAACATAATCCAGCAGAAAGCCCAGTTAACAATATAAGTATGCTAAATACAATATTATCCAAAGTTAAAACCATCTTTTTGTTTATTTAGAATAAGTATTAAAAGGATTAATGCGAGTATACCAATATGTGGTAGCAATAATTAAAAATTCTAGAGCTATAATCCAAAACTCTAGAGTAGTGAAAAAAGAATAATGGTTTACTCCATTAGGAATCATGAAAACTGGGACTGTTATTAATGCGTCTAAAGCTATACTCGTTAGCAACATAATTAGGCCAATTTTAAAGCCATGAGTTTTATTGTTGCTTTTGTAGTAATAAGAACAGCCATTCCAAACCAATGGAACAACAATTATAAATAATACAACATTTGCTTGTGTGTCTGCATTACTTAAGATAGGTATATAGTACGAAATAGTGTAGCATAATACTGCTATAATCCAAATAGCCACACTAATTAAAATGACTCTTTTTGTTTTCATGTCTTTTGTGTTTAAAAGTTACACGACAAAATTATAAAGAGTAGTAAAGGTTGTTTTGTTTTAAAAGAATTATAACTTGTTCGAAATGGAGTTTATTTAATTTGACTAGGACGATAACCAAACTTCTTAGAAAATGCATTAGAAAATGAGCTAAGGCTATCATAACCAACATGCCATGCAGCTTCTTGTACTGTTTTTTCTTGGGTTCTAATTAGTTTATTGGCCAAGGTAAGACGTTCATTTTGCAAGTATTTAAAGACAGGTACGCCAAAAAATTCTTTAAATCCTTTTTTTAATTTAAAAGTATTTAAACCAATTTCTTTAGAGATTTCATTTAAAGAAGGAGGGTTGTCTAAATTGTTTATTAAAAGCTCTTTAGCTTGATTTAGTTTTTCGCGCTCAGGAGTTTTTATCTTTTCTGTTTTTAAAATTGCTAATTGACCAAAAAAGTGTGAGAGTAATGTTGTTATTTGACTACGAAAGAACATCATTTTAGTTTTTCCTTCATACTGTATGTTGAATAAGGAATCCACGATAGATTGCATTTGTGGTGTGATAATGAAACTAGGCCCTTCAACATAATGATCTTTAGGGTTTATAAGTTGATTAAGTAACTCACCGAATAATTCTCCTTCATGATTTGGTAGGTTATCTAAAGCACTTGCAGTTGTTGCAATAACTAAACATTCTAAGGGTTTTAGAGCAGAAATTGTATGAACAAACTCAACTTTATTATCTGCATAAAAAGATAAAGCTAATCCTTTAGTGTGGTTAAATTCTTTCTGCTTTTCACCATATTTTACAGAGAGATGAACATTACCAGAGCCATAAAAAGCAACAGCAATTACTGGTTCATCAAAAAAACATGAATCAATTGCTGCTTCATTTGCCTTGTTTTCTTCAACTAAAATAGTAAAGTTGTTTATATCTATGATATCTCTTGTCATATTGTTTAACAAATATACTAATTTATTGATTCATTATTAATGACTATTGGATGATTGCATTATTCTGTAAAAAAATAATAATTTTACGCATTTTTACAATAAGAATTATAAATAAAAAAAGTCTAAGAATTTAATTCTTAGACTTTTTTGTCGGGGTGGCAGGATGATAACTAAACAGCCACTATGCAGTAAAATCAATACTTTAGGAAAAGTGCTAAAACAGTGTGAACCGAATTGTAGACCTAATAGTTAAATTGAAATAGTATGTTTTGTTTGAACGTCTAAAACAAATTTACGATTTTAACTTCATTAAAACCAGACAAATAGCGTCAAATATTATGATTAATCTATTAAATATTTATTAATAGTTTCTTCCTCAATACCACTATAATTAGCAAAATCTTGTACTGTTATAAATTGATGAGGTTCTTTGTCTAAATACTCTTTTATCTTATTAATAAGCTTACGACAATAACGCTCACTACGTCCTGTGATGCGTTGAATGTCCTTTGGGTATATACAAGCTCTTTTTGTAATCATCATACATTATCTATGCTTTATCTATACCTAAAACTATTAGTGCCTATTTAGGGTTATTTAGGTTTAATCGGTAAGGTTGGATTAAAGCGGAATCACTTTTTTTTAAGTGCGTCATAAAGTTACGTGATTTGATGTATTAATCAAAAAAAAGTAAAATTATGGCAAAACAAACCGGAATTATTAAACTAAAAGGAACTATCGGAGGTATTTCTTTTTATAAAACTGCAGATGGACATCTTGCTCGTGAAAAAGGAGGTGTTGACAAAAACAGAATCCAGAATGATCCTGCGTTTCAAAGAACTCGTGAAAAT
This sequence comes from uncultured Polaribacter sp., assembly GCA_964022045.1. Classification (GTDB taxonomy): domain Bacteria; phylum Bacteroidota; class Bacteroidia; order Flavobacteriales; family Flavobacteriaceae; genus Polaribacter. The sequence continues at coordinate 10,636 of CAXICE010000012.1, forward strand.
GGTTCTGAATTTGGAAGAGCTGGAAAAGGAGGTAAAGTATTACGTAATGCAATTCGTGTGCTTTTGCAAAATGCAAAAGACAAAAGAGTGGTTTCTCGTTTGACAAAAACTTTGGTAGCCGTTACTAAAACAGATGTTGTAAATGAAAGAGGTTCTAGAACTTTACAAGATGGAAATTTAAGTCTGTTAGAGAGTTTTGAATTTAACTTGAACGGTAAATTAGGAGCTACTTTATTTGCTGCATATACCAAAGCTTTTGATAGAGTTACTGGTGATGCAACTTTAGATTTAGCTGCTTTTTCACCAACTATTAGAATTGCTGCTCCTGCAGGAACAACGCATTTTAAAATTGTAATGGGTGCTTCAGAATTGGATTTTGTAAATGAAACCTCAACTTTTGAAAGTGATGAAACAGCAATTTTACCTTATTCAGCTGCAAATACTGCTGTTATTGCATTATCTGCAACAATTACTGCTAATTCTACATTACCAGTAGTACAAGTTTTGGGTATAGAGTTTTATCAAGAGGTAAATGGACAAATGTATGCGCTTAAAAACGGTGCTTACAATGCTTTATCAGTAGTTACTATTGATACTCCATAATTATGGAGTTAGTGCTTCAAAGAGCTTATTTTAAAGAGGGCACTAATGGTGCTCTCTTTTCTGCTGATACATTTATCTGTTACACCATAGAGTTGGCCTGGTTCAATAATAAAAGAAATATTTCTTGTATTCCTGAAGGAGTGTATGAAATTAAACCAAGATTTTCAAAACGTTTTCAGCATCATTTGATTTTGAAAAATGTTCGAGGTAGAAGCTTTATTTTATTTCATCCAGCTAATGATGCCCTAAGGGATTTAGAGGGTTGTATTGCTCCTGTAACATATTTGAGCGGCATTGGTAAAGGCATTTATTCAAAGGATGCAATGCAGAAACTATTGTCCTTGGTGCATCAAGCAAAAGATAGAAAAGAAAAAATAATATTAACCATTAAATCACAGAATTATGAAAATTATAGAACGTTATAAAAAACCAACACCAAAGTTTTTTAGACTCTTAAGAAATATTGGTATTGCATTGGCTACAGCTGGAGGAGCAATTATTGCTGCTCCTGTTTCAATACCTGCTACTATAGTAACCATTGCAACCTATATGACAGTTGCAGGAACTGTTGCTACAGCAGTTAGTCAAGCTGTAGTTTCTGATAAAAAAAAGGATTAGAAAAAATATGTTACAGAACGATATTCAAATTAAGTCTGGTGTTGTTGGAGGAACATTGCTTTCTACAGTTTTTACTATTAGTTTAGACGATATTCTTTTTACTATTATTATGGCTATAATTGGAGCAATTGTTAGTTTTGCTGTTTCTACATTATTAAAGTGGTTGTTTTTTAGAAAGCTAAAAAAGAATACCTAGTTTTAGTACTGGGTATTTTTTTATTTTCAATGACTAAATAGTCAGAATTTCTTTTTCAAAAGAGAATTATTTTGGTTTCTAGTTGATTGTGTTTTGCAAGTTGAATCATATTTTTTGTTCCTTTACTTTCTCCATCCCAAAAAACAATTAATGCGTCTGCGTATATTGCCATTTGTTTATTTCTTTTTGGTCCAGCAGCTTTTCCATATTTTATCCAATCAGCCGGAAATTTTATGATTTTGATTTTTTTTTCGGAGGCGTATTTCTCTCCTAATTTGTCTGCACCTTTGTAATGAGCTCCAGATACAATTTCAATATTTTTATAATACTGGAGGAATTTATCACATTCTTGTTTTAATTTTTGATAGTTGGTGAAGTTTCTGCTCCCAGCTATAATTATTTTCATAGTTTAATTTGTTAAGATCTTAATAAGGCTATTTTTAGTTTTGAAATAGTTGATAATTGTTGTTGTAAGTTTTCTTCGAAAGCAGTTATTTTTTTGAGTTTTTCAACTTTCAATTGCCATTGTTGTTCTTCATAGTTCTGCATTGCAGTATTTATTACTTTTTTCACATCTGAAATACCAATAAATGGAATGACAGAGCCTTTTAAATAATACCGAAAGTATTGACCAACTTTTAAAGATAAACACAGGTAATACAAAGACTCTCTATTTGCTGCAGAAGTTGTGGAAATTACAAAACAGTTTGGACAAGGTTTTTCTAATGGCTTTCCAGAATTTAATCCTTTATTCAAAATAAAAAAATGTGGGTTTGAGTAAGTGCGCCCAATCTTGTGGGTTTTGATTTCAAAAATTTGCATAAGTATCCATTTTTAGGTTCAGATTCTTTTGCTATTTTTTTGCCATAAAATTTTGGAAAGGAAAACAACAAAAAGAAAGCTGTTTCTAAATGGAGAGGGTAGACTATCAAGGTTTTTGAAAAAAATACTACCAACTATCGAATGTTGAATTTTGAGTATTAAGTTGTCAGTTGGTGGAGATTTTTTTCAAAACCCAAAGGGCTTGACCTTTATAGGCTAAAAGCGAAGGCTTTAAAAAGACAAAATTTTATGCAATTACATTTTTCTTGAATGAAACAGATGTTGAAACCACTACAACATTAAGGGAACCATTTGTTTTGCTGTCTTTTTTTTGTTTTTCTTTTTATTTTTTATTATATCTAAAATGATAGATTTTATCTGTATTTTTTTTGTGATTACTTAACGAAATGAAACAAACAAAGACTTGAGATAAAGAATACTTGGACTTAACGATGGTTTTGTGCAGTTGAATGAGATAAGGAATAATTAACTAAAAGTATTTTTAAAAATTTAGTATCTTTACTATTGTGATTTTAATCTCACATTCTTTTTCATAGCAATTTTTACCCACCTCTCCACGATGTGGGTTTCTTTTTTTAATAATTAAAGACGTAGTACCTAGTGCGTGAGCAGAAGCGAGAATAAGTGTAAAGACTTTTTATTTGTGCTTTCTAATTTTATTGAGGTTTTATTAAAAGTGAATGCTTACTATTTTAAATTTTAAAGGATTGATTTACTAATAAAACTTTTTATTTGTTTTATACATAGCATTTACTTTTAGTGAAAACGGTTACAACGTATGTTCTACACTAATAAAGAGTTTTACTCTTATTGGCTTTTTTTTGATTTTATATGTGCTTTATAATTTCTAATATAAACTGAATTTTTAATGATTTTACTAATGTTGATTTAAAATAACAAATAAGCACTTATAAAAACAATGCAACAATGACGAAATGTTGTTAAAATAACTAAATTTCATTATTAATAGCTGAAGTGTGCGTTGGAAGAGCGGCTATTTTACATAATGGCGTTATAGACCAGAAAGTGAATGAATGTGTATATAACTGCGCATTATGTAACTTAGCTTTGGGGAGTTTTGTGTTTTATGAAATAATAAAAACGTGTTGCTTTTTAGAGTTGTGTAATGAGTTTGCGAATGAAACAAGCTCTAAAATGCAACTACCTATAGAATATTAAAACGCTAAACTTGCATTGACTCGCGGAACAAATCAAAAGACAGAGATTTTTTGCTTTTGCAACAAACTGGATTTTGGTTTGTGGGGAATTAAAATGGTAAGTTCAACCTCTCAAATAAAACTCTATTTCTTTCTTTTGAATCTTTAATTACTTTATTAAATGGTAAAACCTCTACATATGCTTTATAGTTGTTCGTGTCGTACATTCTAAAATAACCAAGACCGTCAGGAGTATTTATAAAACTTTCTTCTTCTAAAATATACTTTAAATTTGATGTTATATCTGCAATTATATAACAATAAAAAGGTGTACTTAATGATGCTTGAATTTCTTTGCCTTTCTTTTTAGTTTCACCATCTATAGTTTCCCTTATGTATCTTCTAACTTGAGCTATTGGATCTTTTTTAGGGTCACCATAAACATAATCATTACGTTCTGGTCTCTTAAATTCAACGATAGTGAATGATTGAAAAGGTATTTTATTTTCAGAGAATAATACTGCTTTATCAAATACCTCTTCTTTTTTTATTATTAAATCCATTCTCTCTTTGGAGTTTGAACCAAGACTATCTATTTGTTTAAATAATTTATCTGATGCTAAAAATTTGTTGAAGGTTAACCTTTCATCAAGTAACCATAAATTTTGTTTTTCACTAAATATAGAATTATCAGTTTCTCTTATTGGGAAAAACAAACTATGAACTATATCTTCATTTTCAAATTTTTCATCATCATTTAACTCAATTAATCTTTCGAGCAAATCAATCACTGACCTTCTATGAACTACATAACGTGCTAAATCAGATTTACCAACTTCGTTGAGGTTTGAAACATATTTTTCATATAAGACCTTATAATCATCTAATTCTGTAATATCTTTCTTTTTTTCAAGTAAATCAGTACCTTCTTGTTTGATATCCTTCCTCCATTCAGCTTCTATTTCATATAACCTTAGATCAAGTTCGTTTTCATTTAAACCTACAGGCAACCTCTCTATTTTCTCTTTCTTATACTTAAATAAATTTGCATAATTAGGGTATTTGTTATCTATTATTGGCTTGTACCTCTCTACTTTTTCAGTTCTTATTACTGACAATGTTTCTAATAAAAGTTTTTCTATACAAGCAATTGTATTTCTTCTTATTTTAGATAATGTTACTTCTTCTGTAAGTTCAGATTGTTCATCATCTTCATTATCGCTTTTGTCAGGGAAATTAAAACTGGTTCTTGCATCGTTTACACTTTCATCAAGTAAATCACTAACTACAAAAACTTGATAATAAAAATTTTCGTTTCTTTCTGAATCTAAAATAGAATATTTTAAATCAACAAGATGTTTAGCCAATCCTTCACTTTTAACGGTTCTTTCATTAGCACAATAGTTTATTTTATGACTTTGGGCACTATATGATTTAGATATATAAACATTAAAATCTTCGTCTGCTATCGTAAATATATCAGATAGTATTTTACTTTTGAATTCATTATTAAATACAGTTGTTAAACTTATAAAAGTTTCATCTTGGTTTTTTATAATTATATTCGGCTGTTTATCTTGTATGAAATAAAGTTGGAAATGCTTTATGATTTCTCTGGAGACTTCAGTAATAGATTTTGGAACATTTTCTTTATAAGGGCTTTCATAGGATTTTAGAATTACATTAGTGCCAGTTTCTTTATCTATTGATAAATCTTCCTTATAATTTGAATAACCTTCAACTGTTTTTTTTAATTCAAAACTTCTTGTTTTATAAATAGCATTTTCAAGATAATTACTTTTTATAACTAATTTTGAAAAAGCTTTTAAACAAACTAATCTACCAATACCTTTACCACCAATATCTAATTTGTACTCACTATCAAACTCTTGAAAAGAATTATAATTATCTTGATTTAATCCAATACCATTATCAATTATTTTAAAAGAATCTATTGGGTAGTCATCAGTATTAGATATTTCCTTAAATACTTTATCTTTTCCTATGCGTATTATATCAATTTTAATTTCACCATTATCCTTAATTATACCTGTCTCTTTAGCTTCATCAATAGCGTGGATTGAATTACTAATAACCTCATAAAGAGGAAAAAGAGATTTTGTTTTAGGTAAATGAAGTTTATTAACCCTGTTTCTTACGTTGGTTGATGTTTTTGGCATAATAGCCAAATTTATTAAAATATAAATGATTTTACTTAACATTGAACGCTATTATTTTCGCTTATCTAAACTATTTTTATCAAAAGCTATCAAATTAAATAATTCACGCATTCTGGAACGTACACGAATCCCATATCTACTCTCTAATTCTTGTGCATTTAAGTTTGTAGTAGTGTGTGTTCTAATTTTACGTTTTAAAAATAAATCATAGCGTGAAAGCAGTATTTCTCCCATTACATTGCAATCTTTACCAAAATGACGACCTGTAGTTTCTACTCCTAAATCATCAAAGCAATAGAAACCATTATTACCATAATCTTCAATAATTTTGAAACCACTTTTATTAAAACTAAAAGTAATATTTCTTGCAGGAACTACTATATGTTTGTTTTGATGAGGTATTATAAAAGGCAATAGTTTCATTAAACTAGTTTTGCCACATCCAACTGGACCCGATAATAATATTCCTTTGTTTAGGTCTATTTGTAATTTTTTACAAGTTTCAATATCACGAATAAAATAAATACATAGTTTATAGAGAATTGCTTCATCTTCTGAATAAATTTTAAAGTTTTTACCAAATAGTAGTTTGCCTTTTGCTTCTAAATAGATTAGCATTTTTGGAAAATCGTATATTATTTGATTTC
>CAXICE010000013.1:0-16636 GCA_964022045.1 uncultured Polaribacter sp.
AAAAAAGCGCTACCAATTGGTAACGCTTTTACATGCATCCTTAATACACAATAAAGTATAAACTGTATCGGTTTATACAATTTCTTTAAACATAAAAGGCATAATTTTTTATTGATCTTCTAATAAAACATATTGCACATACATTCTATATGCTCCTGGTTCTGCAAAACTTTTATTTCCGTTTGATGCAGCTCCACCGGCTAAAACAGTATTTGCATTTGCATTGGCAACAATATTTTCTGCAACACTTGCATCAGCGCTATAAGCATTAGGAAAAATTGCTGGATAACCTGGTAAAATTCTATAATCTATTTTGTAATAAAAATTTGGATTGTCTTTTTTTACATTTGAGTAAAAACTTCCTGCTGGCATGTAATCGTTTTTATCTCCGCTAGAAAGTCCGCTTTGTCCTGCAATGTATTTTCCACTTCTGTTTGGTGGCGTTGCAGAACCATCTTCTGCTACATATAAATTGTTTCCTGCGCTAGATCTAAACGGATTTGTAAAATCTTGACTGTAATCTGGATAGGTTGCTAAACTTCCTTCAGTAGCAGTGTTAACCTGACTTTGTTTAATTTCTAATAAACTTAAAGGTAAGTTAGCAACAGAATTTACTGTAGAACCATAGCTTTTTTCTTGTTCCCAGAAAGTAGTTCCATTCGGATTGTCTTTTGTTGTTCTTCCAACAGCATATAAATCCCACTTAACAGTAGAAGTTACTTTTAAAATGGTTGCAGCATTTTTTACAATTCCGTTTGCCAATTCTTTTTTGTTGTTAAAGATAAAGTTGATTTGTTCTGGAGATGTCATTTCTAATTGTAATACTGGTTTTAAATCCATAACAAAAGAAACTCCAGATTGACTGTTTTTTTGAGCTTGTGTTGTTGAGATCATTCCAATTAAGAATAAACTTACTACTAATTTTGATACATTTTTCATAATACGTGTGTTTAAGGATTACTATTTGTTATTCATTTTATTTGTCCTTCCTAAAGCACCTGCTTTTATAAGCAGATGCCCATTAGGAGGGGTTAACATCTTTATTGTCAGTGAAATAATTAGGTAATCTAATTATTGCGTTGACGCATTTATTTAATTTTAAAATTGAAAAACGATGTTTAAAACAATTGCTAATACTGTAGGGATTAATTAGCAACACCACATTTTAGGGATTCTGTGGTTCGAATCTGTTGATTATAATTTTACTGTACTTAAAATTCTCTTTAAACTAAATTTAAATTTTTTGTATCCAGTTAATAATCATGTCTGTAGCTTTTTTATCAATGTTATAAATAACATCAGATTGTAAAACGCCAGTGGTTAAGTAATGATTTAAATTTTTCATTACTTTTACCGTTATTAAGGGGTTGTTGTACTTTTTTAACAAGTTAACTTCCGTTATAGGGTTTACAAATTTATCTTCTGTACCAATCAGATAAATTGTCGGAATTTGAAGCTGTTTGTACACAGTTTCATAATCTTGTTTAAAAAGGTTGATATGTGTTAAGCTCCAGAATTTAATATCGTTTACTCTAAAACCTTTTTCTTTAATGGTTTTAATTCCGATATTTCTTAAAGCATTATCACTTATGTTTTTATGTTGTTTTGTTAATTGAATTAAAGTCTCTAACAACTCAATAGTTTCTTTTTCAGTCTTATTTTTGATTTTGTATTGTGGTAAAGTCTTGATTTGGTATTTTGATGCTTCAGAAAAGTTTTTTACAGGTGAAGCAATTTGTATAAGGAAATCTACTTTTGTAGTAGAATTTGCACTATTGTTTGTTGCAATTGCAGAAGCCATTCCGCCCAAACTATGCCCAAGAACACCAATTTCTTTATTTTCAAATCCTTTTAAAGATTTAATATATTTTATACAGTAAGAAACATCGTCAGTTAATAAATCTATTGAAGACGTAAACTTTCCTTGAGATTTACCAACACCTCTTTCATCAAATCGATAAACAGCAATGTTGTTTTCAAGTAAAGTACTTGTTAATTTATGATGAGAATATCTTGTATCTTTTCCTGAGCCAGGAACTATAATAACAATTTTTTTATAATTAGTTTTTGGCGTATGCAATGTGCCAGATAAAGTAATATTATCTGTATAGTTGTAGAAATCTAAATCTAAACTGGTGTAGTTTTCTTTCCCTATAATTTCTCTTTCATGAGAAAATTTAACTTGACTATTTACAAATGTACATACTAACAATAGTAATATTACAATGCTTTTTTTCATAATATTTTAAAATAAAATACAATTTTACACAGTACTATTTATGTCTTTTTAGGGATTGATACTATTCGTGATAAATTATAGGGAATTTATCTAATAAACTAGGGTTGTTTATCGTATCATTATGTAGGGAGGTTAGGAGAATAAACTCCTAAAATTAAATTCATTGCAAATATAACAAAATTATTGAAACAAAAGCAGGTGTTTATACTTGTTTAAAAACTTAATATTAAGTTTACATTAAAGTTTTAAAAAATAATAGCGCTGTTTTTACAGCGCTATTATGAACTAATTATTTATTTTTTAATTTTTCAATTTCTTCTTGTAACTTATCTTCATGCCCAAACTTATGTTTGATAGAGGTTTCTATAGCAGCTTTATATGTTGAAATTGCCTGTGAAATCTCTCCATTTTTTTCATAAGCTTTTGCTAGGTTATATTTTAAGAAAATATCAAAATCATACGCTTCAACTCCTCTTTTTAAAATTGTAATAGCGCTTTTATAGTTCTTTTTTGAGCTTACATAGTTTGATAATATTACATAAGATTCTGCAGATTGTTTTGCTTCTGAACCATATTTATCCATCATTTTTTGTTCGTGAGTTAAAAAAGCTTCATCTGTATATTTTTCTAGTTGTTCATTTGTGTAGAGCATATCAGAAAATATCCATTTTAAACCAAAGTATGTTCCCAAAAGAGGAGAAGACATATGACCTTCATTTTCAAATTCTGTATGTTTAAAACGAGTGTTTTTTGGTTTGTATGCTTCTAATGAATCTACAAATTTAGATAGTTCTTTTCGCATCCCCCATTTAGAAGAAGATTCATCTTTACCAATACTAAAATAGATAGCTTTCTCTAAATCAGGATTTGCTTTGAAATATGAACCTGATTTTTTGATAAATTCTTCTTGGTTCCACCAAAATGAAGGACTTAATATTAAATGTGCATCAAATAAATTTGGTTTTTCCATTAATGCATAAGCAGTAAATAAACCACCAAGCGAATGCCCTTCTAAAACGGTAAATGGATGTGTTCTATAATTAGTTCTAACAAATGATAATACTTCTTTTTCAATAAACTCTAAATAATTAGGCCCATTACCGCTTCCAGGATTATTTTTACTTATAGTCGGAGAAAAATCTTTTGTTCTGTTATTACTTTTTATTCCTACAACAATAATAGGAGGTATGCTTCCTGTTCTTGTTAATAATTCAATTGAACCTATAGCGTGTTTTATATTTTGCACTCCATCTGTTAATACTAAAACGGGGTAATTAGCCTTGGTTTTTTCATAACCATCTGGTAATGATATTAAGATTTCTCTATCTTCTTTTAGTATTTTAGAATTGATTATATGTTTTGTAGCAATGCTAATTTGATTTGATTCTTTTTTTGAAGTTGTTTTGCTTTTACAACTTGAAATGATAACTATGATTAGTGTTAGCCTTGAAATTAATTTGATCATTATCTTTTCTTTAAAAAAATAACCTCACAAAAGTGAGGTTACTACTTATTATATTCTTGTTAATTATTTACCTTTTCTCATATAGATATTACCAGAAACTGTAGTCATGCTTAATTCAACATCTCCATTATTTACTGTTCCTCTAACTTTACTGCTATACGATTTATTTTGACTGTAACTTTTATCAACCTTAATATTAGAGTAAATGGTGCCAGTAACAGTTTTTGCATTTATTCTTGCTTTATTTATTGCTACATCGACATCTCCACTAACAGTTTTTAATTGCATTTCTCCACGATATTTTTTAATGGTAATATTCCCAGAAATTAAATCGGTTGTTAAATCTCCATAATAAGAGTCTGCATCTAAGCTCCCAGAAATACTTTTTACTTTTAAAGTTATGTTTTTTGGAACGTATACTACATAGTTAATTTCTGTTTTATTACTTTGATTCCAGTTGCGTTTTCTCTTAAAATAGTTCCCAAAGTCAGAGTAAATTTTAACTTGATTACTATTTTTAGAAGTCTTTAAGCTAAAGTGTTTGTCACCTTCACCATTATTAATATTTACAGTTGCTTTAACTTCCACTTTATTTTGATTCCATTGTTTTACTTCAATATTTTGAGCAAATTTAAAGTGAACAAATACTTCTTGATTTTTAGAAACTCTTTCAGTTTTTTCTACTTTTTTTTGTGCATTAATTGTTACTGTAACTAATAATGCAATTGCTAAATTGATGATGTTTTTCATGATATTTTGATTTAAATTTTGACAGTTTTATCCTATGCTTCCAATATTTTTCACTTCGAAGCAGAACTATTATTTTATGTATTTATGATTATTTTTTTCTTAGGTAAACGTTACCAGTTGTAGAGCTTAATGTAATTTTTACGCCTCCATTATTAAGTTTTGTGCTAATCTTTCTAGGGTTTCCAATAGGTTTTAAACCTTTACTAGATTTTACTTCAAAATCAAAATCTGTATAGACAGTTCCCATCGTAGATTTTAATTCTAAATTAGCTTTTGTATTGCTTAATAAACTTACATCAACATCTCCGGTTGCAGTTCTAAGTGATATCGGACTTGATTGATTTACTGTTTTAAAAACGGCATTTATATTTCCAGTATTTGTACTAACAGTAACAGGGCCAGGAATGTTTTTTAAATCGATATGACCAACATTAGTTTTAATTTCAATTTCTGAAGTTATTCCGTCAACTTTAACATGACCAAGATTTCCAGAGTTTAAATACACGTCAATTCCTTTTGGAATTTGAATTTTAAAACCATTTCGTTTCATAAAAGATTCTAAATCTTTTACTATTAATGTATTTCCTTCTTTAATAATCTCTAAACCTCTTCCTGTATTGTCATTTCCTTTAGAGTATAAAGCTTTTAATCCTTTAGCTTTTTCATTTCTAGCTTTGCTTTGTTTGCTGTTTTTTGCACCAGAAATAATAAATTGATTTGACGTTCCTACTTTAATATCGATACTTGTATCTGTATAAACTTTTACTTTTTTAATTCCTGATAAAGAATGTTTGTAAGCTTCTTGTGCTTGTGCAACAAATGTGCATAAAAATAGGAGTAATGTGATTTTTATTGTTTTCATTGTAATGTTATTTTCTTGTTGTTAAATTAATTTTGCAATTCCAATATTAACTTGTGTTTTTAAATAATCTGGTGCTTCAGGTTGTTCCAATATTTTTTTCATTGGATCGAGCGCTCGTTTTTCCTGAATTTGCACCAAAATTTGAATAATTTCAATTTGAATACTTGGAACTTTTTCTGTTGATAATGTTGCTATTAATGCAGTTCTAACCAACTCAGAATCTGTAAATTTAGAAAGTGCTTCTGCTGCAGACAAACGCACATTGCTATTAGAATCGTTTTGCATACGATTGATTAATGCTTCTAAAATTTTTGTGTCTGGTGTTGATAATTCTTCTGTATAATTCACAGCTTTTATTCTTTTACTTGGCGATGAATTATCAATCATTGCTAGTAACATATTTTCTTTTAATTGCTTTTGTTCATTTTGAAAGCTTGCAATTTCTTGTTGAGAATTTTGACTTTCTTGATATCCACCAATTAAATATCCTGTAAAAAGTATGGCAACACTTGCTGCAATTTGCAATACGTTTTTATATGATTTCTTATTATTTGAATGCAAAGAAATTACTTTGTTTTGCGTTTCTTTTTCTTTTGCTAGCATTTGCTCAAAAGAAGTTTTTAAATTTCCTGATGGTTGGGCAATTGGCTCGTTAGCAAACGAATTCATTAAAGAATTTGTTTCTTCATAAATTGCCTTACAAGAATTACAAGAAGCAATATGATTTTTTATAATTACAGATTCTTTTTCTGATAAAGAGCCATCGATATAATCTACAATTTTGTTTTCTAATTCTGTACAGTGTATCATGATGCTAATGTTTCAAAATAATTTGTTCTTAATTTCTTTATAATTCTATGAATTTTTGTTTTTACGGCAATTGTATTACTTCCAACAATTTCTGCTATTTGATCGTATTTAATTCCGTCTATTCTATTCATAACAATCAATTCTTTATCTTTTTCATTTAAACAATTTAATACTTTTGCTAAATGATTTAATTCTTCTTCTCTTTCGATTACTTCTTCATCAAACTCTCCAGTTATATTTTCAATGGACTCAAAATCTTGTGTTTTCTTTTGATTTTGATAGTGATCATAAAATAGATTTCTTGCTATCTTAAATATCCATGAAACAAATTTTCCGCCTTTGTAAGAATGTTTGTATTTAATAACTTTTAAAAACACATTCTGCGTTAAATCTTCACAAATAGCTTGATCTTTTATCATCTGAAAATAAAAATTATACAACCTAACATTATAGCGCTCAAAAATATGCGTCATCGCATCTAAGTTTCCATCAGAAACCGTTTGCATTAATTCTTCGTCAGATAATTGATTCAATTTATACTTTTTTGTTAGTTGGTTGTATTGAAGACCTAAGATTTATAGAAAGGTTACATTTTAAATTCAAAAAAATTTCATTAAACAACAAAAGCCCCATAAAATGGAGCTTTTCTATTATTTTTAATGTAGATAAATTCATGTTTTTTTATCCTCTATAAATTTCTTCGTATAAATCTTTGTAGATTTCTTTTATAATTTTTCGTTTCATTTTCATGGTTGGTGTTAAATGTCCACCATCAATAGACCATTCTTCTGGAGTTAATTTAAACATTTTAATGGTTTCCCATTTTCCAAATTTGGTATTGCAAAATGTAACTTCTTCTTCAATTCTTTCTATTACTTTTTCGTTGGATGCAATTTCTGAATGACTTCCTAAAGTGATATCATGTCTTTGTGCCCATTCTTTTACAAATTCAAAATTTGGCTGAATTAAAGCAGCTGGCATTTTTTCATTTTCACCAACAACCATTACTTGTTCTATAAAACGAGATTGTTTTAATTCGTTTTCAATCAAAGCTGGAGCAACGTACTTTCCTCCAGATGTTTTAAACATTTCTTTTTTACGATCTGTAATTTTTAGAAATCCATCGTGAGAAACTTCTCCAATATCTCCTGTATGAAAATAATCTCCAGTCATTACTTCTTTTGTTTTTTCTGGATCTTTATAATAGCCTAACATAATGTTTGGACCTTTCACCAAAATTTCACCATCATCAGCAATTTTAATTTCTACACCATCAATAATTTTCCCAACAGTTCCAATTTTAAATCCGCCATTTCTTAAATCGTTTACAGATATTACAGGAGATGTTTCTGTTAATCCATATCCTTCCATAATTGGCATTTCTGCAGCAGCAAAAAATCGTGTTAATCTTGGTTGTAAAGCAGCACTTCCAGAAACCATTATATCTAATCTTCCACCTAAACCATCTTTTATTTTTGATAAAATTAATTTACGCGCTAATCCTAATTTTTTTTCGTACCACCAGCCATTTGCTCCGTAAGGTTCAAATTTTAAAGCAATGTCAATTGCCCAATAAAATAATTTCTGTTTGATTCCTGATAATTCTGCACCACGACCATAAATTTTGTCAAATACTTTTTCATACAATCTCGGAACAGCCGTCATAACATGAGGTTTAATTTCTTTTAAATTATCACTCATTTTTTCTATGGATTCTGCAAAATAAATTTCTACACCACAATATTGATATAGATATAAAATCATTCTTTCAAAAATGTGACAAATTGGTAAAAAACTTAAAGCCTGACTTTGTCCGCTAACTAACGGAACTCTTTTTTCACTAGCCAACACATTAGAAACAATGTTTCCGTGCGATAACATTACGCCTTTTGGTCTTCCAGTTGTTCCTGAAGTATAAATTAACGTTGCTAAATCATCAGAGGTAACCGCATTTTTACAAGTTTCAACTTCATTTTGATTGCTTTCATCACTACCAAGTTGTAAAACCTCTTGCCAGTTATGTTCACCTTTTATCTCTTCAAATGTATAAATGCCTTTTAATTGCGTATTTCCTTTAATCTGATTTAGTTTTTCTAAAATACTTTCATCAGAAACAAAACAATAAATGGCTCCAGAATGATTTAAAACATATTCGTAATCTTCTTTAGAAATCGTTGGATAGATTGGAACATTTTGTGCTCCTAATTGTAAAATACCAATATCCATGATATTCCATTCTGTTCTATTTGTAGTAGAAATTACAGCAATTTTATCGTCTTTTTTAATACCTAAACGCAATAAACCACGACTAATCTGATTTGCTTGGTCTAAATATTGTTTTGTTGTGATTGAATTCCATTTTCCATCCTTAAAAGAAGTCAATGCTTTGGTAAGATTGTATTTTTCTAGTTGGTAATATGGAAAGTCGAATAATCGAGTAATTGTAGTAGACATAAAATAACTGTTTGTAGTATTGCAAAGTATAAAAATTCAATTGATTTGACAAACGAAATTTAAACTGTTGTTTTTTTAGGAACTATAAATTTTTTGATGCAAATGTTTGTACTTTTCTTTGATGTTTTTTCGTTTCATTTTCATGGTTGGTGTTAATAAACCATCTTCAATTGTCCATTCTTCTGGCGTAATTTCAAACTTTTTAATTTTCTCCCAATTCCCAAAATTGGCATTACAAATATCTATTTCTTTCTGAATTCTTGGAATTAAGTTTACATCTGTTGAAACATCAGTTATGGTATAGTTTTTTCTTTTTGCCCATTCATTTACAAACTCAAAATTAATTTGAATTAACGCTGCTGGCATTTTCTGACTTTCTCCTATAACCATTACTTGTTCTATAAAACGAGATTGTTTTAATGTACTTTCTAAAACAGCTGGAGCAATATATTTACCGCCAGAAGTTTTAAATATTTCTTTTTTACGATCAGTTATTTTTAAAAATCCATCAGCATCTATAGTTCCAATATCTCCTGTATGTAAATATCCATTGATAATTGTTTTAGATGTTAACTCTTCATTTTTATAGTAACCCAACATTACGTTAGAGCCTTTTATTAAAATCTCGCCGTCTTTAGCAATTTTTATTGCTACATCTTTTAATGCTTTTCCAACAGTTCCAACTTTAAATCCGCCATTTCGTAAATCATTTATAGAAACTCCTGGCGATGTTTCTGTCATTCCGTAACCTTCAAAAATCGGAATTCCGGCTGCAGTAAAAATAGTAATTAAACGTTCTTGTAAAGGTGCACTTCCAGAAACCATAAAGAGTAGTTCTCCTCCTAAAGCTTCTTTCCATTTACTAAATATTAGTTTCCTAGCAATTTTTAATTTGAAATTGTAAAAAGCACTATTCTGATTATAAGGTTTGTAATTTTCTGCCAACCTCAAAGCCCAGAAGAACAACCCTTTTTTTATCCCTGATAAATCACTTCCCTTGGCAACAATTTTATCAAAAACTTTTTCTATTAATCTTGGAACTACAGGAATAAAATGTGGATGAATTTCTCTTAAATTATCTCCTAATTTATCAATTGATTCAGCAAAATGCACTTCAAATCCCATATGTTGATAATAATAAGAGGCAAATCGTTCAAAAATATGATTGATAGGTAAATAGCTTACAACTCTGTGATGATTGCCTTTTAAATCTAAAGCATCTGCACTAACGAGTGTGTTTTCTACAATATTTCTGTGTGATAACATTACGCCTTTTGGAGTTCCGGTTGTGCCAGAAGTATAAATAATTGTAGCTAAATCATCTGGTTTTACTGCTTTTTTTCTTTTTTCAACTTTTGGTTGATTTTCAGTTGACTTCCCTAAATCTAAAAAAGTATTCCAATTTGTTTCAGTATTGATATCATCAAAAGTAAAAATACCTTTTAACTTGGTTTTGTCTTTAATTGCATTAACTTTTGCTAATAATTCTTTGTCAGAAACAAAGCAATACACAGCATCAGAATGATTGATAATATATTCGTAATCCTTTTCTGCTAATGTTGGATAAATCGGTACATTTTGTGCACCAATTTGTAATGTTCCAATATCTAAAATATGCCATTCTGGTCTGTTGTTAGAACTGATAACAGCTATTTTATCATTTGATTTTATACCTAAATTTAATAATGCTCTACTAGCAATATTAGCTTCGTTAATAAACTCTTTTGTAGATATTGATAGCCAATTATTGTCTTTTTTGTACACATAACATTTCTCTTGCGGAAATTTTTCTTGTTGATGATAAATAAAATCGAATAATAATTTTGGAAAACTCATAAACTGTAATATTGAATAGCAATATAAATAAAAAAGCGTTACCAAATTTGGTAACGCTTTTTTTATAACAAGAAAGACTCTTAAAATAAGCTGACTTTATAAGAATAAAGTCAGCTATTTATATAAGAATAAGTGAACCCCTAACTTCACTTAAACTAATCAATTCATCTTTTTCAGGGATCAAAATTATATCCCGCAAGATATGTAGTCAGTCAAGTTTAGTCAATAGGTATAAATACCTGTTTTTTTAATGAAATCTAAATTTATCTCCGTTAATATTCGCGTATTTAGAGTCAATATCATACTCTACATGCATTCCGTTAATATTAAATTTACCACGAACATTTGTATATTTAAAATCTAAGTCTTCTTCAAAACGGGTTTTGTTGAATGAAACTCCGTCTTTAAATTTAGTGTATTTAAACGTTGCAGACTCTTTAAAAATAGCGTTTGCAAAACTTACATTGTTATCAAATTCTGTATATTTAAAAGTAGATTCTTCACCAAAAACGGTGTTAGAAAAACTAATATCTCTTTTAAATTTTGCGTATTTAAAAGTAGAATCACCGTTAAATTTGCTGTCAGAAAAATCTGCATTTGTTTTAAACTTAGAGTATTTAAACATTGCCATTTCTTTAAAAATACAATTTTTAAATATTGCGATGTCATCAAAATTTGCAACAAATGTATATCCAGAATCTTCATCGTGTATGTATGCAAAAACATTATCTACGAACTTACAGTTCTTGAACGAAACTTTTCCTGTAATTTGTTTTTCAATTTTATTATTAGAATTATTCCAAAAACGTCTTTTCCTTTTAGGTAATTTGTTTAGCTGTTCATCCATAAAAGTAAAATCTAAATCACCAACAATTGTTACATT
The DNA here is from genome assembly GCA_964022045.1 of uncultured Polaribacter sp. GTDB lineage: Bacteria > Bacteroidota > Bacteroidia > Flavobacteriales > Flavobacteriaceae > Polaribacter. Next base: position 11,300 of record CAXICE010000013.1, read on the forward strand.
TTTATAGGTGATATCTTTACCACTTTTAATATCTTTCATAATATCAGAAGCGTTAATTTTTCTTTGTGCTGTAACTGATATAGCTAAGAATAAACAAATTAATAATGCTGTTATTTTTGTACTATTTTTCATAATTGATTCTTGTTTGTTTAATGTAAAGACAAACGATTAAGTAAGTTGTGACAGTTTTATAAAATAAAGGTAATTGTAAATGTAGTTTTTCCTTCTTTGGATGTAAAATGAATGGTTCCTTTGTGTGCCTCAATAATGCTTTTTGATAAAGTTAAACCAATTCCAGACCCATTTTTACGAGTTGTAAAATAAGGCACAAATATGTTTTCTTTAATTTCTTTTGAAATTCCAATTCCGTTATCAGTTATCTCTAAATAAATACGGTTTTTATCTTCGGTAAGAACAACCTCTATACTTGGATTTTCAATCCCGTCTAATGCATACAAGCAATTAGAAATTAAATTGATAAGTATTTGTTCAATCTGTTGTTTATCAGCAAGAATGTTAAGATTTTTATCGTTCTTAAAAATTAGGTTGACGTTTTTGCTCGCAAAATCTTGTTTGTAAAGATTTAAAGTATTTTCTATGGTTTTGGAAAGACTGATTTCTTTTTTGTCAGGTAAAGGCAATTCTGCTAACTTTCTATACGTATCTACAAATGATGTTAAATGTTGCGAACGTCTTTTAATAATACTTAAACCTTCAGAAAGTTCATCGGTGGTTTCTTCATCAGTGTTTTCTTCTTGCAATAAAGAATGTAAATTTTCTGCCAAACTGCTAATTGGCGTAATGGTATTTATAATTTCGTGAGACATTACATTCATCAATTTATACCACGCTTCTTTTTCTTTTTTGTCGATTAATTGCTGAATGGTTTCTAAAGAAATCACTAAATAACCAGTTTCATTAGTTTGTGTAACCGATGTTTTTAAGAAAAATTCTTCTTTATCATCATTTATAGTTAATGAAATTGTGAGTCTGTTTTCTTTCCATTGATTGATGTAATCTGTAAGTTTTCCTATTCTTTTATTAAGTAAATTCCAGTTATAAAATTTCGGAATTTTTAAAAAATCTGCAAATGCTTTGTTGATTTGAAATACAGAAATTTCGTTATCAGTATCTTTTTTAAGAATTAAAATTCCGATTCCTAAACTTTCAATAATATTTGTGAATATCAGCTGTTCTGATGTTTTTGATAAACTTTGTTTTCTGTGCTTCTCTAATAATAACGCTGTTTTATTGTGCAACGGATTTTTTCTTTTCTCAGCAGAAATGGTATTTGAATAATCATCAAAAAGTAAGCAATCAATAGATTTTTCGATGTCCGTAAATAGTTTTTTTAAGTATTCTGTATTCAAATACAATTGAAAAAGTATCAATAAAGAAAACCCGATTGTATTGACATAAAAACCATTTTTAAAACTAAAAACAATAATTACACCATTGGTAATTAGTAACAATAATCGAATTAAAATTTGAATGTATTGTGGTTTTCCCATTTACAACTGATGTTTCTCTAATCTTCTGTATAAAGCGGCTCTTGTTAAACCTAAATCTTTTGCAGCTCTAGAAATATTACCTTGATGTTTTTGTAAAGCTTGTTCTACTAATAATTTTTCTGCTTCTTCTAAATTTAAATTTTCAGATAAATTTAATGCTATTTTTTTTGTTGAAAAATGTAAATCTGTAATTTCAATTTGTTCATTATCAGTAATAATTACAGCACGTTCTATAATATGTTCAATCTCTCTAATATTTCCTGGCCATTGATAACCTTTCATTGCATTGATAGCTTCTTTAGAAAAACTATCAATTTTTTTTCTGTATTTCTGTGTTAGTTTTTGTAAAAAATGATGCGCCAATAATTTAATATCATCAATTCTTTCTCTTAACGGCGGTAAATTCAACTCAATGGTGTTAATTCTGAATAACAAATCTTGTCTAAACGTTTGTTCATCTACCATTTGATGAATTGGAGCATTTGTTGCACAAATAATTCTGGCATCAATTTCTCTTTCTTTTCCTTCACCTAAACGCGTAATTTTTCTATTCTGAATTACGGTTAATAATTTTGATTGTAAATGGAGTGGAAGGTTACCAATTTCGTCAAGAAAAATTGTTCCGCCTTTTGCCAATTCAAATCTACCCAACGTATCTTTTTGTGCATCTGTAAAAGCACCTTTTGCATAACCAAACAATTCGCTCTCAAATAAATTTTCGTTTAAAGAACCTAAATCAACATGAATAAATGGATGATTTTTTCTTTCTGATTGTAAATGAATCTCTTTAGCAAATACAAATTTTCCAGTTCCGTTTTCTCCTAGAATCAACACATTTGCATCAGTTGGCGCTACTTTTTTAACCAAATTTGTGGCAGATTGCATGGCAGCAGAATTACCAATTATATGTTCCGTTTTTTTATGAAACTCTTTATCTTGATGTTCTTGAATGGTTTCTAATTGTGTATTTTTTCGTTTAGAACGCGCCAATTCTACACCAGCATTTACAGCTGCGTATAATTTTTCTGTTGTCCAAGGTTTTAGAATAAAATCTGTTGCGCCTTTTTTTATCGCTTCAACTGCTAAATTAACGCTACCAAAAGCTGTATTTAAAATAATGGTAGTTTCTGGACTAACTTCTTTGATGTTTTTTAACCAATACAAACCTTCTTTACCATCTTCAAAACCAATGCGATAATTCATGTCTAACAAAACAACATCAATCGTGTTTTTGGTAAGATGATTATTAATTTTTGTAGGATTATTCTCTGTAATGATTGTCGAAAAATATTTTTTCAAACTAATTCTTGCTGAAAATAAAATATCATCATCATCATCAACAATTAAAATGGAAGCGTCTTTTTTTCTCATACTGCATAATTAGGCATTTGTTTGAATATGAACAAAATTATGTTCGTTTTTGAACACAGTATTTTTATAGTTAAATATTAACTAACTGATAATTAGGTATTTAATGTTGTTTTTCTATTGGCATATTTGTGGCATATAGCTAATCAAACGAAAACATAAATAATGGACAAAAAGATTACACCTAAAAATAAAAAGACAAAAAAAATGCTGCTTTGGGCTTTGCCAATTGCATTTTTATTAATTATTATGATCATGAATATCACTAGAAAAAAACAAGTCAATATAAAAAAAGATACGATAAGTATAAGAGAAGTTGTAAGAGGTGATTTTGAAGACGTTATTTTATTTAACACAACTGTAGAACCTAAAACGTCTGTTTTGGTAAATGTAATTCAAGGTGGTTCTGTTTCAGAAATTTTTGTAGAAAGTGGGCAAACAATCAAAAAAGGAACGCCGCTTTTAAAAGTATACAATCCAAATGCTGAGCTGAATTACTTAACACAAGAAACTGCAATGATTGAGCAAATTAACAATCTTAGAAACTTGCGAGTTAGTATTAAAAATCAACAGTTAAGTTTAGATCAGCAATTATTAAGTATAGATAATGATTTTAGAAATGCAAAAAGACAATTTCTATTAGATTCTACTTTATATAAGAAAGAAGTGATTGCTAGAAATGATTATCAAAAAACAGCACAAGAATTTAAGTTTCAGAAAGAAAGAAGTAATGTTATTAAAAAAAGTGTAACAGAAGAAAAAAAGAGTAGAGATTTACAATTGTCTAGTATAAATTCTTCGCTCGCAAACATGGAAAAGAGTTTACAGTTATTACGTAAAAATAAAGAAAATTTTACTGTAAAAGCTCCTGTAAGTGGCTTATTGTCTTCTTTTAACCCTATTCTAGGAGAAAGCTATAATCAAGGACAACCAATTGGTAAAATGGATGTTTTAGACGGATATAAATTAGTTGCAAATGTAGATGAGTATTACATTTCTAAACTAAGAGAAGGAATTTCAGGAACGGTTTCAGTAAACGCTGAAAACTATAAAATTAAGTTATCTAAAGTTTTCTCTGAGATTGTAAACGGACAATTTAAATTAGAATTGATTTTTGAAAAAGAAACGGTTTCATCAGTAAAAAGAGGAATGTCTTTAAAAACAAAAATGTTTTTATCTGGTAAAAGTGAAGCTTTGTTATTGCCTAAAGGATTGTTTTATCAAAGCACAAGCGGAAGTTGGATTTTTGTGTTAGATTCTGATAATAAAGCAGTAAAACGAAACATAAAAATTGGTAGAGAAAACCCTTTTTATTACGAAGTTTTAGAAGGTTTAAAAGAAGGAGATCGCGTAATTACTTCAAGTTATGACGATTATAAAACGGTTGAAGAAGTAAATATTGAGTAAAATAAGTTGACAGTTTTCAGTAAAAAAATAATAATTAAAAAAAACATACAAAATGATAAAAATAACAGATTTAGTAAAAGTTTACAGAACAGAAGAAGTTGAAACTACTGCTTTAAATAAATTAAGTTTAGAAGTTAAGAATGGAGAATTTGTTTCAATTATGGGAGCATCTGGATGTGGGAAATCTACGTTATTAAATATTATAGGGTTATTAGATGCCCCGAACAATGGAAGCTATTTATTTGATAAAACAGAAGTAGCTGGTTTTAACGAAAAGCAACGTGCAGAATTAAGAAAAAGAAATATCGGATTTGTATTTCAAAATTTTAACCTTATTGACGAGCTTTCTGTTTACGAGAATGTAGAATTACCGTTAATTTATAATGGAGTAAAGTCATCAGAAAGAAAAACTAGAGTTAATGAAATTCTAGAAAGAGTTGGTATTGCTCATAGAGCAAAACATTATCCGTTGCAATTATCTGGAGGTCAGCAGCAAAGAGTTGCGGTTGCAAGAGCTTTGGTTACAAACCCGAAGTTGATTTTAGCCGATGAACCAACAGGAAATTTAGATAGTAAAAGTGGAAATGATGTAATGGAATTGCTTACAGAGTTACATAGTTCTGGTGCAACAATTATAATGGTTACCCACTCATCTTATGATGCAAAGTTTTCTTCAAGAGTTATTACTTTAAAAGATGGAGAAATCATTTCTCAAAAAGAGAATACTCACAAAGTTGATGTTTTAGTTCAATAATTTTAAATAGTAAAAAATGATACAAATTTGGTTTAAAATATTTTTTAGAAATAGTAAAAAAAATTGGCTAAATATTTTAGTTAATATATTAGGATTAACATTAGGTTTTGTTGGTTTATTAATTGTGTTATTATTTTTAAATGATGAAGAAAATTACAATACAACAAACAAGAATGTAAATGAAGTATACAGAGTACTTCATAAATTCTCTGGTGGTGATGTTTGGAATGTAAGTCCAAGCCCTGAAGGACCTTTATTTAAAGAAGACATACCTGAGATTACAGATTATTATCTTTC
>CAXICE010000014.1:0-16261 GCA_964022045.1 uncultured Polaribacter sp.
AGTTAAGTGAATTTTCTACACACGGAAAACGTGCAGATTTTGCAGGTTTTATTTTAATGAATGATAAAGACCAAGAAATTTTCTCTTTCGGAAAATACAAAGGAAGAACAGTAGAAGAAGTATTTAAAGAAAATCCAGGTTACAATGCTTGGATGCAAAATGCAGATTTTCCGTTATTCACTAAAAAAGTGTTAAGAGGAATTAAAGAACGTATGTCTGCACCAAAAAAAACAATGACAGATCAAGAAAAATTACAAGCATTACAGCAAAAATTTAATCTAAAATAATTATTAGTTTGAGTAGAATCGAGAACTAGTGAAAGTTTAATAATGATAAAAAAGATTTTTCTTTTACTATTTATAACTGTTCAAGCTTTTGGGCAGCAAAATGTTTTTAAAGGCAAATTATTAGATGCAAAAACAAAAGCACCAATTGTGTATGCAAATATTAGTTTTTTAAATACTACAAAAGGAATTTCATCAACAGAAAAAGGCACTTTTTTAATGTACATCAATCCGAAATACTTAAAAGGAAAAGTACATGTTTCTTGTCTAAATTATAAAGACACAATTGTAAATGCTTCGGATATAAATAGCAAAACGTTATTTATGATTCCAAAAGAAAATGTTATAGATGAGGTTGCAATTTCTAAAAGAGTTGATAAAACAATTTTGATAGATAAAATAAAAAAGAAAGTACACGGAGTTCATAGTGCCGGAATGCGAATGATGGCAAAGTATTTTCCGAATACTAAAAAAAATAAATGCTGTAATTCTATTTCTAAAGTGCAAATTTATTTTTCTAAAAGACACAGTAAGAAATCGAAATTTAGAATTCGTGTTTTTGATAAAGATGAAAAAACTGGGTTGCCAAAAAACGATTTGTTAAACGTAAATTTACCGATAACAATATCAGAAGGACAATTAAAGGTTGAGGTTGATTTGTCTAGTTATTATATAGAAATGCCAAAAAAAGGTTTGTTTATTGCGTTCGAAAAATTGTTTATTCCCTTTAATGAATATGGTAAAAAGCAATCAGAATCAGAGTCAGAAGTTTTATACGCGCCAATTATTGGTTTTACAAAATACAATTATAAAAAGCAAAAAGACAGAACATATTATTACGTTAAAGGAATTTGGACAAAATCTGCTTTAAATAAAATTAGTAGATTTAGAAAATTTGCTCCAGCAATTTCATTAACTTTATCCAACTAAATAAATACACAGTTAAACGATTAAACATTTTTAAAATATGTTTACAGAATATAAAAATTTACCAAATAATTCTAGAGTTTGGATGTACCAATCTGATAGAGTTTTTACAAATCAAGAAATAAAATTTATTTCGGAAAAAGCAACTGCTTTTATAGAACAATGGACGCGACATGGCGATAATTTAAAAGGATCATTTACCATAAAATACAATCAGTTTTTAGTGTTGGCGGTTGATGAAAATTTTAACAATGTTTCTGGCTGTTCTATTGATGCTTCGGTTCGTTTTGTAAAAGAATTAGAAAATGAATTACAGATCGATTTAATGAATAAATTAAATGTTTCTTTTAAAGACGGAAACAATATAAATATTGTGAAGTTGGCAGATTTTCAAAAGTTTGCAAAAGAGCAAAAAATCACCAAAGAAACCATCGTTTTTAATAACATGGTTCAAACCAAAGAAGAGGTTGAAAATAATTGGGAAATTCCAGCAAGTAAAAGCTGGCATAATCGTTTTATAAATTAGTTATATGAAAAGAATTACAAGTTTACTTTTCGTTTTGTGTTTTATCACAACATTTGCGCAAAGAAAAGATCCATTAGTAACGAAGGATAAAAAAGCGCAAGAAAAATGGGTGAATAACATTTTAAATAAAATGTCTAATGAAGAGAAAATAGGTCAGTTGTTTATCGTACAAGCTTATTCTACAAATGATACTAAAAACGAAAAATTAGTAGAAGAATTAATAAGAAAATATCATGCAGGTAGTTTAATTTTTATGCAAGGAACTCCGCAAAAACAAGCTGAGTTGACGAATAAATATCAAGCAATGTCAAAGTATCCATTGTTGGTTTCAATTGATGCTGAATGGGGTTTAGACATGCGTTTACAAAATACATTTCGTTATCCTTGGAATATGGCTTTAGGTGCAGTTAGAGATAATTCGTTAATCGAGGAGTTTGGAGAGCAGTTAGGGAAACATTGTAAACGATTAGGAATTCATATCAATTTTGCGCCAGTTGTTGATATAAATATCAATCCGAAAAATCCGATTATTGGAAATCGTTCTTTTGGAGAAAATAAAAATAATGTTACCGATAAAGCCATTGCTTTAACTCGCGGAATGCAACGTTTTGGAGTGATGGCAAATGCAAAACATTTTCCTGGTCATGGAGATACAGCGGCAGATTCTCATCATACTTTACCAGTTGTAGATTTTGACATGAAACGATTAGATACGTTAGAATTGTATCCGTATTATAAATTATTTGACGAGAATATTGGAAGTGTAATGACGGCACATATGAGCATTCCAAAATTAGAACCAAATAAAACATTGCCATCATCTTTGTCTAAAAAAATCACTACTGGATTGTTAAAAGAAAAAATGGGTTATAAAGGATTAATCATAACCGATGGATTGAATATGAAAGGAGCTGCTAATTATGCTACATCAAAAGAAATTAATTTAGCAGCCATTTTAGCAGGAAATGATTTGTTGTTAATTCCGCATGAAGTACCAGAAACAATGGCGTATTTTTTAAAGGCAATTAAAGACAAGAAACTAACCATAGAAAGGTTAAATGAATCTGTTCGTAAAGTTTTGAAAGCGAAATATTGGGCTGGATTACAAAATTACAAACCAATAGATTTAAAAAATTTACATGAAGATTTAAATACCAAAACAGATGAGTTATTAAGAAGAAAATTGGTTAAGAACTCAATTACTGTAGTTAAAAATAAAGCAGATATTGTTCCTATTCAGAATTTAGACAAACAGAAAATAGCGTATGTTAAATTTGGTGATGATGATAGTAAACCATTTGTTACAATGTTAAATAATTATGCAAAAGTTGATGTTATTTCTGGAGCAAGTTCAAGTGAATTATTATCAAAATTAAAGCCATATAATTTAGTAATTATTGGATATCACGTTTCTAATTTACATCCATGGAAAGGATTTAAATTTAAAAAGGGAGATGTTTCTAAAATTCAGCAAATAGCAAAAAACAAGAAAGTGATTCTAGATGTTTTTGCAAGCCCTTATAGTTTGTTAGATTTTAAATCTTTTAAAAATATAGAAGGATTAGTAGTTTCGTATCAAAACAGTAAAATTGCGCAAGAGATTTCTGCGCAGCAGTTATTTGGAGGCATAAAAACAAAAGGAAAATTACCAGTCTCAATTCATAAAGAATTCAAAGAAGGTTTTGGTTTGTACACATCATCTTTGAGTAGGTTGCAATACGGATTGCCAGAGGAAGTAAAAATGTCATCAATAAAACTTAATGAGATTGATGATTTTGCAAACGAAGTAATAAAAAAAAAAATGGCTCCAGGACTACAGATTTTAGTAGCAAGAGCAGGAAGAGTTATTTATCAGAAAAGTTTTGGGCATCATACAAATGATACACTTTTAAAAGTTAAAAATTCTGACATTTATGATGTTGCTTCTTTAACCAAGATTTTAGCTACTTTGCCAATGGTAATGAAGTCTGTTGATAATGGAGAGTTTAGAATTGCAACAAAATTAAAACATTTATTGCCCGAGTTTAAAAATACCAATAAGGATACGTTAACTCTAAAAGAAATTTTATCTCATAACGGAAGATTAAAAGCTTGGATTCCGTTTTATAAATCGACTCAAGATAGTATAACAAATGTGAATTTACCTGAGTTATACCGGCTCAAAAGAACAAAAAAACACAGTATAAAAGTTGCAGACAATTTGTTTTTAAGAACTACATATAAAGATTCTATTTTTACAAAAATAAAAGAAGTAGATCAAAGAGAAAAAGAAGGCTATAGATATAGTGATTTGGGTTATTATATTTTAAAAAGAACTTTAGAGAAGAGGTATAAAAAACCGTTAAATCAACTAGTTCAGGAAAGTTTTTACAGTTCTTTAGGTGCTACTAGAACAAGTTACTTGCCCTTAAAAAAGTTTTCAAAAAAAGACATTGTGCCAACTGAGAAAGATGTTTATTATAGGAACCAGTTAGTGCATGGTTATGTGCATGATATGGGAGCAGCAATGTTGGGTGGAGTAGCAGGTCATGCAGGAGTTTTTTCAAACGCAAATGATGTAGCAAAAATTATGCAAATGTATTTGCAAAACGGATATTACGGTGGTAAAAGATACTTAAAAAGTAATACGGTTAAGAAATTTAACAAACGCTATTACGAAGATAAAAAAATACGTAGAGGTTTAGGTTTTGATAAACCTCAGTTAAATCCAGATATAGAAGCAACTTGTGGTTGTGTTTCTGATGAAAGTTTTGGACATAGCGGATTTACAGGAACCTATACTTGGGCAGATCCAAAAAGCAGAATTGTGTATGTATTCTTATCAAATAGAGTATATCCAACAATGGATAATAATGGGTTAATAAGAGAAAACATTAGAACAAAAATTCAGCAAGTAATACAAGATGCTATTCTTCCTTAGTTGGAGTTGTAGATAGTTTAGTGTAAATTAACTGTACTATTAAAGTTGCAGTAAAATAAATTAAAGCAGTTTCAAGACTGAAAAATTTATAAACAAGCAATGCTTGAATTATATAAAAAATTGGAAAAAGAGTAATTCCTAAAGTAGCTCTAAATGTGTCAATAAATTCAGTTTCATCAATCTTTTTTGATAGCCTTTTCCAAATTACCCATGGAATTATACTGTTTAAAATGATGATATAATACAGAGGTTTTATCAAATTTATTTTTGCTTTGTTAGTTTTGATATTTCCTGTTTTAATACTTTTATTAACTGATTTAACGTCAGTAAAATCAACATTTTTTGTGTTTAATTCTTTTAAAACAGTTGTGTAGTTTTCATCCGCAGGAATATGAACAGACAATTCTTTTAGTCTATTTGAAACTTCATCTTTAATTAAATTTATAGATTTATTTAATTCATTAGAATTATAATATTCATTTGCTAAAATTGGCTTGCCATAATGAATAGCAACTTTACAAGGAAAATGGCTAATGTTTTGGTAGGTAATTCCAACCGGAATAACCATAATTTTTAACTCTGGATGTTTCTCTAAAGCACCAAAAAGTATTCTAGTAAACCCTTTGCTTAAATTACGTACTGTTCTCCTTTTATCATGACTTCCTTCAGGAAAAATCATTAAAGCTCTTTGTTTGTTTAAAATTTCGTAGCAATCATTAAAAACTTCTGTGTTTTTAGAGAGCTCTTTAATACCATCTCTAATTCTGTAAATTGGCATCAGGTTTAAAGTGGCTAAAAACTTTTTTACCAGTGGTTTTTTAAAGACAGCAGCTCTAACTAAAAAGTGCGTAATTCTTGGTGTGTTTGTGGTAACTAATAATGGGTCTAATAACCCGTTTGGGTGATTTACAGTAAAAAGAATTGCGCCTTTTTTTGGGATATTTTCTTTACCTACAACTTTTACCTTTTTGCTGTAAAAAAATAATCCTGTTTTAATGTAAAGTTTAAAGAAGTTGTACCAAAGTTGTTTCAAAAAAGTAGAAATTTAAAATCCTTGCGCTATTTTTTTAAGTTTAGGAATATTAGTTAAAGAAATGTTTTTTCCTTTTAAAGAAATAATTTCTTCTCTCTTAAACTCAGATAGTAAACGTATAGCAGACTCTGTAGCTGTGCCAATTATGTTGGCAATATCTTCTCTTGATAAATGGATGTTTAAGACGTTGTCTAAATTATGACCAAATTTTTCTTCTAAACTTAGTAACATTTCGGCCAAGCGTTGTTTCACAGTTTTCTGTGCCATGTCTACAAGTATGTTATCCGCTTTTTTTAAAGAAAAAGCAAGGTCTTTTAAAACATTCATAGAGAATTCAGGATTTTTTTCTAAATCTTTTATAATTTCTTCTCTTGGGATAAAGCAAACTTCCATATCATTAATAGCTGTAGCTTTTAAGTTGGCAGCTTCGTCACTAATTAAACTGCGTTCTCCTAAAATATCTCCTTTTTTGACCAAATGAATAATTTGGTCTCGTCCATTAGAACTCATTTTAGAAACTTTACAGATACCATCACTAATACAAAAAACACCATTAATATGATCTCCTTCGTCAAAAATTACTTCTCCTTTTTTTATGGTCTTTGAAGTTTTACATGAAGAAATTCTAATTAACTCATCTTTATTTAAAGATTTTAGAGAATTTAGTTGTCTAACAATACATTGTTCGCACTTACTCATATAATTTTTTTTGTCTATCAAATATAAAGAAAAACTGATAATTATCATATTATAAATTAAACAAATATTAGAAATTTGCATTAGGCATTTAGAGTAAATAATATGAGTAATTTAGCATGTTACCATTGTGGTAATAATTGTGATGATGAGTCTATTAAAAGTAGCGATAAGTTTTTTTGTTGCAACGGATGTAAAACCGTTTTCGAGATTTTTTCTGAAAACGATTTAACTTGTTATTACGATTTAGATCAAAATCCTGGAGCAATACCAGAAGAAATTTTAGGAAAGTATGATTTTTTAGGTAATCAAAAAATTGTAGAAAAATTACTAGAATTTAACGACGCTGATAAACAAGTTGTATCATTATACATTCCGCATATACATTGTAGTTCTTGTATTTGGGTTTTAGAAAATTTACACAAACTTCAAAAAAACGTAATTGCTTCTCAGGTTAATTTTCCTAAGAAAACCATCAGAGTTACATTTAATTCAGAGCATACAAGTTTAAAAGAAATTGTTTTGCTGCTCAGTTCAATTGGTTATGAACCTTACATTAGTCTAGAAGATTATAGTGTTGGAAAAAAGAAAATCGATAGAACACTTTTATATCAATTAGCTATTGCTGGTTTTGCTTTTGGAAACGTAATGTTTTTGTCTTTTCCAGAGTATTTTGAAGTCAACGAGTTTTGGTTAGAACAATACAAGCATGTGTTTAGGTATTTGATGTTTTTCTTCTCAATTCCAGTGGTTTTTTACTCAGCAAAAGATTATTTTATTTCCGCTTATAAAGGGTTAAAATCTAAGATATTAAACATTGATGTTCCTATAGCACTTGGTGTTTCTGTATTGTTTATTAGAAGTGCAACTGAAGTAGTTTTTGATTTAGGATCTGGTTTTTTTGATAGTTTAACAGGCTTGGTTTTCTTTTTGTTGATTGGGAAATTTTTTCAGCAAAAAACTTATAGTTTCTTGTCTTTTGAGCGCGACTTTAAATCGTATTTTCCAATTGCAGTAACTAAAATAAATACCGATAAGTCTGAAGAGAATACACAAATTTATGAGGTTGTTAAAGGTGATAGATTGTTAATTAGAAATCAAGAATTAATTCCGGTTGATGGTATTTTAATTAATGGAAATGCTATGATAGATTACAGTTTTGTAACTGGAGAATCAGTTGCGGTTGAGAAAAATTCTGGTGATAAAATCTTTGCAGGAGGAAAACAGTTAAACGGAATTATAGAAATGGAAGTTTTAAAATCTGTTTCGCAAAGTTACTTAACGCAATTGTGGAGTAATGATGTTTTTAACAAAGAAAATACCTCAAAATTTAAATCATTAACAGACAATATTAGCAAACGTTTTACCATTTTCGTATTGTCAATCGCAACAATTGCAACACTTTTTTGGTTGTTTGCAGATTCAAGTAAAGCATTAAATGTATTTACAGCCGTTTTAATTATTGCGTGTCCGTGCGCCATTGCATTGGCAGCGCCTTTTACTTTAGGAAATTTATTACGCATTTTAGGAAAGAAGAAATTCTATTTAAAAAACGCATCAATTATTGAGAAAATGGCAAAAATTGATACCATTATTTTCGATAAAACAGGTACATTAACTTCAACTAAAAAGAACGAAATTAGTTATGAAGGAAAACCTTTGTCTGAAGAAAAAGAAAGCATTTTACAAAACGTCGTTAGAGTTTCTAACCACCCGTTAAGTAGAATGCTGTATGATTCTTTTAAAAAGGTAGATCAATTAGAAATAGATTCAGTTCAAGAAATTGTTGGAAAAGGAATTGAAGCCACAGTTAAAGGAGTGTCCATAAAAGTTGGTTCGCAATTATTTCTAGAAAAGAATGTGAAAAAAAATCCATTTGAAACGGCAATTCATGTGAGTTTTAATAATGAATATTACGGAAAATATGTGTTTAAAAACGCGTATAGAAACCACATGGAAAATTTATTTCTGAAATTGAAAAACAACTTTAATTTATCAATTTTATCTGGAGATAACGAAGGCGAAAAAGAATATTTAGAAAAAATATTACCCAAAAATGTACACTATTTTTTCAACCAAAAGCCAGAAGATAAATTATCGTATATAAAATCATTACAAGAAAAAGGAAATAAAGTATTAATGATTGGAGATGGTTTAAATGATGCAGGAGCATTAGCACAAAGTAATGTCGGAATTTCATTATCAGAAAATATCAATGTGTTTTCACCTGCTTGTGATGCCATTTTAGATGCAAAAAAATTTAAGAATATTGACACATATTTAACGCTGTCTAAAAAAGCAATCAAAATTATAAAATACAGTTTTGTATTGTCTTTATGTTATAATGTAATTGGATTGTATTTTGCTGTTACCGGTCAGTTAGAACCAGTAATTGCAGCTATTTTAATGCCGTTGAGTTCTATTACAATTGTGGTTTTTACAACAGTAATGACCAATATTTTAGGAAGAAAATTAAAAGAATAAATCATGAGTGTTCATATTGATGCAAAACCAGAAGATGTTGCAGAATCTATTTTATTACCTGGAGATCCACTGAGAGCAAGATGGATTGCAGATACATTTTTAGAAAATGTAATTTGTTATAATAAAGTTCGTGGAATGTTAGGTTTTACAGGAACTTACAAAGGGAAAAGAGTTTCTGTTCAAGGAACAGGAATGGGAATTCCGTCTGCATTAATTTATGCCAATGAGTTAATTACGCAGTTTGGAGTTAAAAATTTAATTCGTGTAGGCTCCGCTGGTTCTTATCAGAAAGAAGTAAAAATTAGAGACATCGTTTTTGCAATGGCTGGTTCTACAACTTCAGGAATTAATGCACAGCGTTTTCATGGCGCAAGTTACGCGCCAACAGCAAGTTTTGAGCTGTTTAACAAAGCGGTAAATGTTGCAAAAGAAAAGAATATTCCGATAAAAGCTGGTAACGTTTTAAGCTCAGATGAATTTTACACAGATAATTTTGAAGACTACAAACATTGGGCAGAATTCGGAGTTTTGTGTGTAGAAATGGAAACTGCTGGTTTGTATACAGCTGCTGCAAAACACAATGTAAACGCGCTATCTATTTTGACAATTTCTGATAGTTTGGTGACCAAAGAAAAAACTTCTGCAGAAGAAAGAGAACATACTTTTAAAGAAATGGTTTTAATCGCTTTAGATACAATTTAATATGAATTCGTTAATACAAAAATACAACATTCCAGGGCCAAGATATACAAGTTACCCAACGGTTCCTTATTGGGATAAAGAAGGAATTTCAAAAGAAAACTGGATTTCAAGTTTTCAAAAATCATTTACAGAAAGCAATCAATCCGAAGGAATAAGTTTATACATTCATTTGCCATTTTGCGAGAGTTTATGTACGTTTTGTGCGTGTCATAAACACATTACAAAACGTCATGAAGTAGAAGAAGATTATATTGATACGGTTTTAAAAGAGTGGAAATTATATGTTGATTTGGTGGATGAAAAACCAATTATCAAAGAAATTCATTTAGGTGGAGGTACTCCAACTTTTTTTGCAAGTCATCAACTTAAAAAATTAATTGACGGATTGTTTGTGTATGCTGATAGACATGCAGATTATGAATTTAGTTTAGAAGGACATCCAAATAACACAACCAAAGAACAGTTGCAAGTTTTGTATGATTTAGGTTTTACAAGAATTAGTTTTGGTGTGCAAGATTACGATCCAATTGTACAAAAAGCAATTCATAGAATTCAACCTTTCGAAAATGTAGAAAACGTAACAAATTGGTCAAGAGAAATCGGATTTACATCAGTAAGTCACGATTTAATTTTTGGATTGCCTTTTCAAACTAAAGAAAATGTTATTGAAACCATCAATAAAACAAAAAAACTACAACCAGACAGAATTTCATTTTACAGTTATGCACATGTTCCTTGGGTAAAAGGTGTTGGTCAGCGCGGGTTTAATGAAAAAGATTTGCCAAAAGATGAAGAGAAAAGGAAGTTGTATGAAATTGGGAAAGAATTGTTTGCAGAATTAGGTTATGTAGAAATTGGAATGGATCACTTTGCCTTAAAAACAGATTCGCTTTTTAAAGCAACGCAAGAAAAAACATTGCATAGAAATTTTATGGGATATACAGCTAATAAAACACAATTAATGATTGGTTTAGGAATGTCTGCAATTTCAGATTCTTGGTATGCATTTGCACAAAATGTAAAAACAGTTAAAGAATATCAAAAAGTTGTAAACGAAGGCGAATTGCCAATTTTTAGAGGTCATTTATTATCTGAAGAAGACTTAATAGTAAGAAAGCATATTTTAAATATGATGTGTCATTTTAAAACAACTTGGAGTAAAACTGACTTAGAAATTATAGAATTAGAAAAACATTTTTTACTTTTAGAAGAAATGAAAGCTGATGGTTTGGTTTTTTTTGATGAAAATTCTTTGAAAATTCCAGAAATAGCAAGACCTTATGTTAGAAATATATGTATGGCTTTTGATATTCATTTGCAAAAAAGCAAACCAGAAACTCAATTGTTTTCAATGACAATTTAATTCTTTGTAGAAAAAAATGAAACATGACAAATGTCATATTATTAGAAAATTGATGATTGTAATTTTGAAATTCAAATCAGGCAAGATATGAGCGTAATATATTTACTACTTACACTAAGTATTTTAGTGGCAATCGTTTTTTTTATAGCATTTATTTATTCAGTTAAAAGAGGGCAGTATGATGATTCATATACGCCATCTGTTCGTATGCTATTTGATGACGAGCTTGTAAAAGAAAAAAAAACTAACTTAAAAACAGATACTAACACAATTTAATTATGGAAATGCAACAATTTTATTACGATAACAAAATCGTAAAGAAGTTTATCTACGCAACACTACTTTGGGGTATTGTTGGTTTCTCTGTAGGATTACTTCTTGCGTTTATGTTTTTATTCCCAAACTTAACAGATGATATTTCTTGGTTAAGCTTTGGGCGTTTAAGACCATTACACACAAATGCAGTGATTTTTGCCTTTGTAGGAAATGCCATTTTTGCAGGAGTTTATTATTCACTGCAAAGATTGCTGAAAGCTAGAATGGCAAGTAACCTTTTAAGTAATTTTAACTTTTGGGGTTGGCAATTAATTATTGTTGCTGCTGCGATTACATTACCTTTAGGTTATACAAGCTCTAAAGAATATGCAGAGTTAGAATGGCCTATTGATATAGCAATTGCTTTAGTTTGGGTTGCATTTGGAGCCAATATGATTTGGACCATCTTACAAAGAAGACAGCGACACTTATATGTTGCAATTTGGTTTTATTTAGCAACATTTGTAACGGTAGCAGTATTACATATCTTTAATAGTTTAGCATTACCAGTTAGTTTCTTAAAAAGTTATTCTGTTTATGCTGGAGTTCAAGATGCTTTAGTACAATGGTGGTATGGACATAATGCCGTAGCATTTTTCTTAACAACACCATTTTTAGGATTGATGTATTATTTTGTTCCTAAAGCAGCAAACAGACCGGTATATTCTTACCGATTATCAATTGTGCACTTTTGGTCGTTGATATTTATTTACATCTGGGCAGGACCTCACCATTTATTATATACTTCTTTACCAGATTGGGCTCAAAATTTAGGAGTTGCATTTTCGGTTATGTTATTAGCGCCATCTTGGGGTGGAATGATAAACGGATTGTTAACACTTCGTGGAGCTTGGGATAAAGTAAGAACAGACCCTGTTTTAAAATTTATGGTTGTTGCGATTACAGGTTATGGAATGGCAACTTTTGAAGGGCCAATGCTATCACTTAAAAATGTAAATGCTATTGCACACTTTAGTGATTGGATTATTGCACACGTTCACGTTGGTGCATTAGCATGGAATGGTTTCTTTGCTTTTGGTATGATTTATTGGTTAGTGCCAAGAATGTTTAAAACTAAACTTTTTTCTAAAGGATTAGCAAACGCACACTTTTGGATTGGAACATTAGGGATTATTTTATATGCTTTACCAATGTATGTTGCAGGTTTTGTGCAAGCATCAATGTGGAAACAATTCAATCCAGATGGAACATTAACATACGGTAACTTCTTAGAAACTGTTAACGAAATCGTACCAATGTATTGGATGCGTGCAATTGGTGGTTCTATGTTTATAATTGGAGCAATAATAATGCTGTACAATATTATCAGAACAATAAAATCTGGAGAAGAAGTTACTGATGATTTAGCAGAAGCACCAGCTCTAGAAAAAGTGTCAAAACACAGAACTAAAGGAGAAGGATGGCATACTTGGCTAGAGCGTAAGCCAATCAAGTTAACAATCTACGCTACCATTGCAATTTTAATTGGAGGTGCAGTTCAGATTATTCCAACATTATTGGTAAAATCAAACATTCCAACAATTAGTAGTGTTAAACCATATACACCTTTAGAATTAGAAGGAAGAGATATTTATATTAGAGAAGGTTGTGTGGGCTGTCACTCACAAATGATTCGTCCTTTTAGAAGTGAAGTAGAACGTTACGGAGAATATTCTAAGGCTGGGGAATTTGTATATGATCATCCATTCTTGTGGGGATCAAAAAGAACAGGTCCAGATTTACATAGAATAGGGTCAAAATACTCAGATAGCTGGCATTTAAATCACATGTACGATCCTCAAAGTACATCACCGGGTTCAATTATGCCAGGATATAAGTGGTTGATTAGAAATAAACTTGACAAGTCTGATACCGAAAGTAAGATGAGAACTATGGTTGCTTTAGGTGTTCCTTATACAGAAGAAGAAATTGCAAATGCGCAACAACATATGTTAGAGCAAGGAGAGAAAATAGAGAAAAACTTGTATGCAGATCCAGATTTTGTAAAAAATTACGAAGCAGATAAGAAATATGCTGAAGATAATAATGAGCCATTTGTTGAAATGAGAAATAGAGAAATTGTAGCTGTTATAGCATATCTACAAAGACTTGGTACAGATATTAAAGTAAAAGATGTTCAAGCTTTATTAACTAATAAAAAATAAGAAGTCATGTTAAAATTTGTAAAAAATCACATGGAAAGTATTACAGGAATTGAGATTTATCCAATGATTTCACTGTTAGTTTTTTTCGCATTTTTTGTAGTTCTTTTTTGGTGGGTATTTACTTCTAAGAAAGACTACATTAATAAAGTTAGTCAAATACCATTAGATAATTAAAAATATAGAGAGATGAAAAAATATATAATAGCAATTGTATCTGTAGCATTCATTTTTTTAATGCCTTATATATCAACAGAAATTTCTGAAAGTTATGATGAACCATATAATATTTTAGAGAATCCATTACCGTGGTTAGTTATTGTTACTTTCTTTACTGTATTGGTAATGTTAGCTTGGTTAATGATAGTTGTATTTAAAAAAGTTCAACTTTTAGAAGATGAAAAAAATGGTGTAACAGAAAAAACATCAAGCAATAACTTTAGTGTTTGGATTAATGAAGTATTACAAAAATGGACAAAATCAAAAGATATTGATCAAGAAGAAGAAATTATCTTAGATCATAATTATGACGGAATTAAAGAATTAGATAATTCGTTACCGCCTTGGTGGGTTTATATGTTCTACGCATCAATCATTTTTGCAGTGGTGTATTTAGTTAGATTTGAAGTTTTTGACGGAGACAACCAAGTAACAGAATACAATAAAGCTGTTGCAGAAGCAAAAGCTTCTTTAGACAAATACAAAGAAACAGCAACTGACTTAGTTGATGCTTCTACTGTAACATTATTAACAGATGAAAAAGATTTAAAAAGAGGAAAAGCTATTTTTAATCTAAATTGTGCAGCTTGTCATCTTGCTGATGGTGGAGGTTCAATTGGGCCAAACCTTACTGATGAAAATTGGATTTTAGGTGGTGGAATTAAAAACGTTTTTACCACAGTTTCAAACGGAGGTAGAGACGGAAAAGGAATGGTTGCATGGAATAAAATTCTAAAACCAATCGATATTGCAAAAGTTTCTAGTTACATTATTTCATTAGAAGGAACAACGCCAGCTAATCCAAAAAAACCAGAGGGAGAAATCTGGAAAGAGTAACAAATAAGTTAATTCTGATTATCATAAAAAAATGGAAACACCCAAAAACGAACAATTTAGAGATAGTATTGGTACCATCAATAAAGAGGGGAAACGTTCTTGGGTGTATCCAAAAAAGCCTAGCGGTATATTTTATAAATATAGAACCTATGTAAGTTATTTTTTATTGATAATTTTATTATCATCTCCATTTATTAAAATCAACGGAAATCAATTTTTATTATTCAATGTTTTAGATCGTAAGTTTAATATTTTTGGATTTCCATTTTGGCCACAAGATTTTCATTTGTTGGTAATTTCAATGATAATTGGTGTTGTTTTTGTTATTCTGTTTACTGTAGTTTTTGGTCGAATTTTCTGTGGATGGATTTGTCCACAAACCATTTTTCTAGAAATGGTTTTTAGAAAAATTGAATATTGGATTGATGGTGATAGAGGGAAACAAATTCGATTACAAAAGCAACCCTGGAATGCAGAAAAAATAAGAAAGAGAGTTTTAAAATGGTTCATATTTTTTATTATTTCTTTTATCATTGCTAATGTGTTTTTAGCTTATTTAATAGGAGGGGATACTGTAGTTGATTATATCACAGGTTCGCCTTTTGATAATATAAATACGTTAATTTCTCTATTGATTTTTACTGGAGTTTTCTATTTTATTTTTGCTTGGTTTAGAGAGCAAGTTTGTATTATCGCTTGTCCTTACGGACGATTACAAGGCGTTTTATTAGATAATAAAACCATTAACGTTGCTTATGATTTTGTTCGTGGAGAAAAAGAAGAAGGAAGAGCAAAGTTTAAGAAAAACGAAGATAGAGCAGCTTCAGGAAAAGGAGATTGTATAGATTGTTTTCAATGTGTAAATGTTTGTCCAACAGGAATCGATATTAGAAATGGTACGCAATTAGAATGTGTAAATTGTACTGCTTGTATTGATGAATGTGATCATATGATGGAAAAAGTTGGATTGCCAAAAGGATTAATCCGCTATGCAAGTGAAGATAATATTGAAAAGAAAACACCTTTTAAATTCACTGCTAGAATGAAAGGTTATTCTGCTGTGTTATTTATTTTAGTTGGAATTTTAATTGGAATGTTGTTTTTAAGAAACGATGTAGAAGCAACTGTTTTAAGATTGCCAGGTCAATTATATCAACATAAAGAAGGAAGTATAATAAGCAATGTCTACACGTTTAAAGTGATTAATAAAACTACGAAAGATATAAATAATGTTAACTATAAACTGTTGTCTCACAAAGGAAAAATCGAATTGGTAACACATAAAGATTTTGTAGTGCCAAAACAAGGTTTAGCAGAAGGAACATTGTTTATTGAAATTCACAGTTCGTTGATGAAAAAAGATAAGATAGAGCTTAAAATTGGTGTGTTTAGCGGAGATAAATTAATCGAAACTACCAAAACTAATTTCTTAGGACCACGAAGTTATCGTTAATAAAAGTTAGAAAGAATGAAAATTAAATTGAATTGGGGTTTTGGAGTTGTGCTAGCATTTATAAGCTTTATAAGTTTTATTATGTATTTCGTTATTTCTATGAGTGCAGATAATAAATACAGTCACGATTTAGTTGCGAAAGACTATTACAAACAAGAATTAAATTATCAAAATAATATTGAGGCATTAAAGAATGCTAAAAAATTAAAGGAAAATATTAAAATAGAACGCGTTAAAGAAGGATTGAAAATTATTTTTCCGAAAGATTTTAACGTAAAAAATATCAAAGGAAAAGTGTTCCTATACAGACCATCTAATAAACAACTTGATTTTGAAATGC
>CAXICE010000015.1:0-16024 GCA_964022045.1 uncultured Polaribacter sp.
CAGTTTCCGAAAGAAGTAAAGCTTTTAATTTTTGCTTTTATGATTACATTAAGTATCGGGTTTTTCTCAGGAATAAGATTTGTAAATGACACCAGTAATTCCAACCCGCAAGGAATAGAAGAGCGTTATTTAGGGAATGAAGAAAACGAAGCTGCAACCACAATGCAATTCAAAAAAAGCAAAGCAGAGATTATGACTTTGGTACATAATCACATTTTATCATTATCAGTTATTTTCTTTTTGTTAGGCGGAATTGTTGCAACAACAGGAATCAACAAAAAATTAAAATCATTTTTAATGATTGAACCTTTTGTGTCAGTTTTGTTAACTTTTGGAGGAATCTATTTTATGTGGTCTGGTTTACTTTGGATGAAATATGTAATTATGTTTTCTGGAATTTTAATGACAATTACTTTTTCTTTATCCACCTTTTTTATTTTTAAAGGATTATTAATTAAAAAAAAGAAATAGAGTTACAATTCAATTAATAATTGTAAATTTGCCTGCAATTAATTTTAAGTTGATTGTACCATGAAAGCTCACAATTCAAAACTTGTTGGAGAAGGTTTAACCTACGATGATGTACTTTTAGTACCTGCCTTTTCTGAAGTCCTTCCAAGAGAAGTAAATATCCAAACAAAATTCACAAAAAACATAACGATTAACGTTCCAATTGTATCTGCAGCAATGGATACCGTTACAGAATCTTCAATGGCAATTGCTATTGCAAGAGAGGGCGGAATTGGCGTTTTGCATAAAAATATGACCATTGAGCAACAAGCTCTAGAAGTTAGAAAAGTAAAGCGTGCAGAATCTGGGATGATTATCGATCCAATAACGTTACCAATAACAGCCAAAGTTTTAGATGCAAAAAATAATATGCGAGAGCATAGAATTGGTGGTATTCCGGTTGTTGATAATAAAGGGTTTCTTATTGGAATTGTAACAAACAGAGATTTACGTTTTGAAAAAAACAATGAAAGACCAATATCTGAAGTAATGACTTCAGAAAACTTAGTAACTGCTGCAGAAGGAACATCTTTAGAACAAGCAGAAGTTATTTTACAAGAAAATAAAATAGAAAAATTACCAGTTGTAAATAAAGATAATAAACTGGTTGGTTTAATTACTTTTAGAGACATTACTAAAGTAACTCAGAAACCAACTGCTAATAAAGATACATTTGGTAGATTAAGAGTTGCTGCCGCTCTAGGTGTTACTGGTGATGTTGTTGATAGAGCAGAAGCATTAGTAAATGCAGGAGTTGATGCCGTAATTATTGATACAGCTCACGGGCATACAAAAGGTGTTGTAACCGCCTTAAAATCGGTAAAAGCAAAATTCCCAAATTTAGATGTTGTTGTTGGAAATATTGCAACTGCAGAAGCTGCTAAATTTTTAGTAGAAGCAGGTGCAGATGCTGTAAAAGTAGGAATTGGACCAGGTTCAATTTGTACAACTAGAGTAGTAGCTGGTGTTGGTTTTCCACAATTCTCAGCAGTTATTGAAGTTGCTGCCGCAATTAAAGGAACTGGTGTTCCGGTAATTGCTGATGGTGGAATTAGATATACAGGTGATATTCCGAAAGCAATTGCAGCTGGAGCAGATTCTGTGATGTTAGGATCTCTTTTAGCAGGAACAAAAGAATCTCCAGGAGAAACCATTATTTACGAAGGAAGAAAATTTAAATCGTATCGTGGGATGGGATCTATTGAAGCCATGAAAAAAGGTTCTAAAGACCGTTATTTCCAAGATGTAGAAGATGATATTAAGAAATTAGTTCCTGAAGGAATTGTAGGACGTGTTCCTTATAAAGGAGAGCTATTTGAAAGTATTCACCAATTTGTTGGCGGTTTAAAAGCCGGAATGGGTTATTGCGGAGCAAAAGATGTTGCGACTTTAAAAGAAACAGGAAAATTTGTTAGAATTACTGCAAGCGGAATTAATGAAAGTCACCCGCATGATGTAGCTATTACAAAAGAGGCTCCAAATTATAGTAGAAGATAATTTTAAATTATTGATATAAAAAAAGCCCAAGCTTAAATAATAAGTTTGGGCTTTTTTTATAATATATCTTAGGGTTATTCTTTGATTCCTAATTTAGCTAAAACTTGTTTAGTAATATCATGTTTAACATCTATATAAGCAAAATTATCAGCTTTTACAGTTAATATTTGAGTATATCCTTTTTCTTCAGCAATCCCTTTAATTAATAAATTTACTTTTTGATATAAAGGTCTCATAAAATCTTGCCTTCTTAATTGCATCATTTTAGTTCCGTTTTGTTGAAACTTAGAAATCTCTTTTTTTAACTCATTGATTTCAATCAACTTTGTTCTTTTATCGCTATCAGATAATGTTTTTGAAGTAGTATTATATGATTTTACAGCAGCATCATGTTTTACAATTTTAGTTTTATTAATAGAGTCTAATCTTGTTCCATATTTACTAATTCTATCTTGTACTACTTTTAATTGCGGCATTTTTGCAATGATAAATTCCCGATCTACTGTACCAACTTTTGTTTGTGCATTTGTTGTAAAGCAAATTAAAAAAGCGGCAATTATTAATGTAATCTTAGTTTTCATTTTTGTGAGTTTTTGACAAATATAAGAAAGCAAGTGCTTTCACCTAATTTATTATGAATTTTTAACAGCTTAAAGCTTTGTTTCTATTGATTTTACTATAGAATTAACATCAGTTTTAAAATCAAACCAAGTAATGTTTTCATCTTTTTTAAACCAAGTTAATTGCCTTTTGGCAAATCTTCTTGTATTTTTTTTAATTTCTTCAATGGCAAATTCTTTAGAAATTTCATCATCAAAGAATGAAAATAGTTCTCTATAACCAACTGTTTGTAATGCGTTTAACTCTTTATTTAGGTATAACTCTTTTGCTTCTTCTAATAAGCCGTTAGCAATCATAATATCAACACGTTGATTGATTCTATTGTATATAAGTTGTCTATCTGCAGTTAAACCTATTTTTATGGATGTAAAATTTCTGGGTGCTTTAGGTTTGTTTTTAAAACTAGAATAAGTTTTTCCTGTTCCTATACAAATTTCTAAAGCTCTAATTATTCTATGCGGATTGTCAATAGCAATTGATTGATAGGTTTCAAAATCTAATTCTTTTAATTGATTTTGTAAACTTTCTATTCCGTTTTCTTTTAATTCTAAATTTAATTTTTCTCTAATCGAAGGGTTAATATTTGGGAAATAATCTAATCCATTGATAACAGCATCTACATACAAACCACTTCCGCCAACCATAATTACCACGTTATTGGTTTTGAATAATTCATCTAGCTTAGTTAATGCGTTTCGTTCAAATTCACCTACATTATAATCTTCAAAAATACTTCTATTCTGAATAAAATGATGTTTTGCAGCGTTTAACTCATCATCTGAAGGAACAGCTGTTCCAATCTTCATTTCTTTAAAAAATTGTCTAGAATCGCAAGAAATAATTTCTGTATTAAAATGATTTGCTAATTGAATGCTTAATGCTGTTTTACCAATTGCAGTTGGACCAACTATTGTAATTAAATACTTATTATTTCTGGAAGGCATTTTACTCAATTTTATTTCCGCAATTATAACAAAAATCAGCTTTATCATTATGGTTTTCTGCTAAGCAATTAGGGCATGATTGTGTGTTGGTATGTATGCTATCTATTTTTGTCATTTGAGAGCTTACAATCCCTGTTGGAATAGCAATAATTCCATATCCTAATATCATAATAATACTTGCAATTAGCTGACCTTGTGGTGTTTGTGGTGCAATGTCACCAAATCCAACTGTTGTTAAAGTTACAATTGCCCAGTACACACTTCTTGGAATACTAGTAAATCCATTTTCTGCTCCTTCAATCATATACATTACTGTTCCTAAAATAATACAGATAATCACAATAAAAAATATAAACACGGCAATTTTAGCTTTACTAGCTCTTAATGCTAGTAATAGCCTATTAGATGCACCAATGTATCTTGCTAATTTTAATATTCTAAATATTCTCAATAAACGCAGGGCTCTTAATGCTGCAAGGTTATGAGAACCGACTAAAACAAATGAAAGGTATTTTGGTATTGTAGAAAGTAAATCTATGATTCCGTAAAAACTAAAGATATACTTAAATGGTTTTTGTATGGAAATTAATCGTAAAATATATTCAATTGTAAAAAGTATAGTAATTACCCATTCAGAAATATTGAGCAGATCATGGTATTTATCATCAATACTAGAAACACTTTCTAGCATCACAAATAATACACTTGCAATAATAGCAATGAGTAATATTACATCAAATATTTTACCTGCTTTTGTATCAGCTTCGTAAATTATTTCATGAATGCGATGTTTCCATGTAGCATTAGGTTTTTGATCTTTCAAAATAAAATATATTTTTTGCTAATTTACTATAAAATATAAAGATAAAAAGCTCTAGTAAAAAGAAACTAGAGCTTTTAAAAAAAATAGAAATTATATATTTATTGTTTTTTAATGAAAATAAAATCACCACCTTCATCTCCAATACCGTAAATTGTTCCGTATTGCGGAGTATTTGGGCTATTATTCATAACTGGTTCTTCAATTCTGTCAAATAGTTGACGAGCAGATAGGTATTGTTTTGTATTACTACCTAGTCTATTTAGTAAAAACTTTAAAAACATACTTTTATTAGGTACGGTTTTTAAGGTTCCACTTGTAATTGCTTTTCTACTGGTTAATTCGAATTTCTTTTGAATTGATTTTGGTGATTTTTCAAACGAACGTGTTTTAAAAATACTTCCACTAAAGCATGCATCAGAAATTAATAAAGTATGTTTAGATCTAATTGTTTTTAAGAAATCTACAACTTGTGAGTTACTGATTAAGTTTAATTCATACTCCATATCTGCATCTGAAGGTAACCAATGACCAACTTGACTCACTTCATCATAAACTCCATGACCAGCGTAGAATACTAATACATTGTCTTTATTTGTAACTTTCTTTTTTAGTTTACTAAACTCTTTAATAATGTCGTTTGCTTTTGGACTATTATTTAGGATAATTACATTTTCTTTTTTAAAGCTATACTTATTGATTAGCACATCTCCTAAATCTTTAGCATCTTTAGTTGGTAATCCTCCTAAGTCTGTAATTGCTCCATCACCATAATCACTAACACCAATTAAAAGAGCGTAATATTCTCCAAAACCTTTTCCGTTATTAATATTATCATTATTATCTACAACTACATCATCTACAATTACATCTGGTGATTTTCTTTTAATTGTAAATGTTTTTGTTGATGAAGCTTGTTTTAAATCTGTTGCTTTTACAATTAAATCATTTGATCCAATTTTTAAAGGGACATTTGCAATAAAAGTTCCATCTTCTTTAACAGAGGCATCCACACCATTAACAGTAATTTCGTAAATACCATCTTTGTCTGTTGCTTTACCACGCACTAGAATTTTTTTAGTTTTTACAATTTTAAATCCACGTTGTACAATTGGTTCTACAATTACAACCTCTGGAGGTGTGTTAAAGCTAGAAGAAGGATAGGTTACATTTAAATAATCAATAGAGATTTCTTGTTGTTTATAAACACTAAAACCTATGTAATCTCCAAAAAACTTAGAGTAGGGTGCTTCATTTACATATTGATCATTAATATATATTCGAAGTAAATTATTAGTCTTAACAATTTTAATTTTATTTGCTTGATAAGTTTGCGTACTTAAAGCAGAAGATTCTGTCCAAGGAATTAATTTATTAGAAACATTATTTTCTAATTTTCTAAACAAATAACTTCCTCCTTTTGATAAAAATAAATCAAACTCATTTGTGTTATTTTGACGTCCAAAAACAAAAGCAATAGAACCATTAGAAGAACTTGTTAGTCTTGTAAGAGAAGTTTCTATGATAAAGTCTCTACTTGTATCAATTCCAACTTTTTTACTAATAAAAGCACCACTTTTTTCATTATTACTTTTTACATATAATTTACCATTACTAATTCTTGTTTTTACGTTGGTGTCGTCAGATAAATTCCAGCCATTAGTATTGCTAGTAAAGCTTTCGTTTAATGGAACCTTTAATGTGTTTGAAGTAACAATTGTGTTTTTTGATTTTTTTAAATACTTAATTGTAAGATTATCTACACCTATTTTCTGTTTGTTATATATTACATATCCAAACCGATGTCCAAAAAAGGCTTCAAAATCTGATTGTGCTACAAAAGTATTATTAACATAAAACTTATATTGGTCTCCTTCTTTTCTTATTTTTAAAGTGTTTAAGGCTCCATTTCCAGTTTTTATAGCAGAGTTTTTTGTAAATTTTTTAATAAGCTCTTCTTTATTATCTATTACACGAGCAATTTTGTAATACCCATTTCCAGTAATATAAAATCGAAAGCTACTTTTGCCTTCTTTTCCCCATTGAAATCCATAAGAAATATTTGTAACTCCACTTATTTTTTTTATGGTTGTTTTAATTTCAAAATCTCTAGAAGTATCTATGGTTTTTGGAATATTCACAGCCCAACCACCTTTTTCTTTTAAATGCTCAAAATTGTAATAACTGTTAGAAACACTCATGTTTGCATTACCAGAAGAATTTGTTGTAGGCCAATTGTTTTTATTGTTGGTAAAGTAATCTGTAATTACATTTTCTCCATTAGCAGCAACAACATTATTGTTATTATTCTTGCTTTGATTTATATATTTAATAGATAAATTATCTACTGCAACTTTTTGTTTGTTATACACAACATAACCAAAACGATTTCCCATAAAAGGTTTGTGTGTGTACAATGTTAAATATCTATCATTCACATAAAACTTAATAAAACCACGTTCTTTCTTTATTTTTAAAGTGTTATAGACATTGTTTCCAGTTTTAATATAAGATGATTTTGTCCAATCTTTAATGGCTGTGTATTTTCCGTCTTTGTATTCGTCAATAGAATAAGAACCATTAGCTGTTATTGTAAAAATAAATTGATTCTGTGCATCTTTTCTACCAAAAACAACGCCATAACCGTTATCGCTTATTCCATCAATTTTTAAAAATTTTGATTCAATTTCAAAATCTTTTTTATCATCTATTTTTATAACTTTAGTACTCGTCCAGCCTCTAGAATCTCTTTTATGATTGAAATAATATTTCCCATTTCTAATTTCTAGATCAGCTTCTTCTCTGTTAGAAACAGCCCAGTCATTTTTATTTGAAGAAAAATTGTCTGTTAAAATAATACCATTTGAAGTAGTAGTGGTTGTAGTAATGTTGTTTTTTACATTAGTATTAGTTTGGTTTATGTATTTGATATTTAAATTGTTGATTGCAATTTTTTGATCATTATAAACAACAAAACCTAAACGTTTTCCCATAAAAGGTTTATGTGTATACAATGTTAAGTATCTGTCATTTACATAAAACTTAATAAAGCCTCTTTCCTTTTTTATTTTTAAGGTGTTATATGCATATTCACCTTTTTTAATATAAGAAGATTTTGTCCATTCTTTTATTGCTGTATATTTTCCATCAACATATTGATCAATAGAATAAGAACCATTAGCGGTAATGGTAAAAACAAACTGATTGTTACCATCTTTTCTTCCAAAAACAAACCCATATCCATTATTTTTTATTCCTCCAATTTTTAAAAATTGTGCTTCAATTTCAAACTCTTTGTTTTCATCAATATCAATACTTTTTGTCGAAGACCAACCTCCTGAAGTTCTTTTATGTTCAAAGTAATATCTGTTATTTTTTACTTCTAAAACAGCATCATTTGAATTAGATTCTGCCCAATTATTTTTATTTGAAGTAAAATCATCATTTAAAATTGTATTTCCATTTGTAGTTATTGTGTTTTCTACAATTTTAGGGCTTACATTTAATTGAGTTGCTTTAATATAATTAATGGCAATTTTTTGTTTATCAAAAATATAAACACCCATTCTTTTACCTCTAAAAGAATTGTAATTTTTACTTAATAAAAATGTACCATTGATGTAGAATGATATTTTACTGCCAACTTTTTTAACTTTAAATTTGTTTGTAGCATATGTTCCAGTATTAATTGCGCTAGAAGTTTTCCAACCTTTATAGTTTACGTATTCATCATCTCTTTTATCTGAAACTCTATATTGATTGTTGCTTAAATAAAAATGAAAAGTATTTTTATCATCTTTATTTCCAAACATTAATCCAAAAGCATGATTTTTATTATTAAAAGAAATACGCTCAATAGATGTTTCTAATTCAAAATCACCATCATAATTAACTTTTAATTCTGGAGTTCTAACTTTCCAGTTTTTATCTGCTCTCTTATGTTGAAAATAATATTTTCCATTTCTAACATCTAACTCTCTAGTAGAATTGTTTCCTTCTGGCCAACCATTTGTACTTGAGTAGTCTTCATTATAAATTACTTGTTGTGCATTTGCAATAAAAGCAAAAATTGAAAAAAAGAAAGCTAAGAATATCTGTTTAGTTTTCATAATATTATATTTTATTGATGATTCATTTCTATAAAAATAGGTACTACTTTAGCATTACTATTTGAAGCTTTTGTTGCAAAAGCAATTTTATTACTATCAAACTTAATATCAGTTCCTTTATACATTTTGTACTGTAATGCTTTTTTTACTCTAGAAACAAAATCTCCAGAGCCAGATTTAGCTGAACTTACAATTTTATTGATGTCTAATTTTTCTTTACTGTATAAAACACAAAGAACATCTCTACCAGGTTTGTCATCAAACTCTATAAAATAGTCTTCGTTTGGTAAAGCAATTTCACTGTTTACATAGCTAAAATAATCGCTAAATTTTTCAAAAGGATATAATTTACTTACAGATTTATCTGCAGAACCGTAGCCTATTAAGTACACATACCCTTTTTGTTTACTTTTTAGATAAATTCTAAACTGAGTTCCAGATCCATAGCTTTTTGCAATTCTATATGTTGTTTCAGGCGCCTTAACAATGTTAAAATTTCTAGAAGCACCTTTTGCTAAAATTGGAGTCATGTTTTGTCCATTACTTAATTTTAAAGTCATTTCTCCAGCTAAAGTATTTGAGTTTGTTACAACAACATCATCATTACTGTCGTCAATATCATCAGGAGATACAATTACTTTTGGTTTTGAGCTTTTATCAATTAAAACATAAGCTGTTTTTGTGTTCTTTTTAAAGTCTGCATAACGAACCCAAATATACCCACTGTTTCCCCAATTTGTTCCCCAAGAATTTAGAAGTTCAAAAGCGCCTCCGTATTTATCATCATCATAACCAACAACAACCATTGCATGTCCGCCTGGTTTTGTATTATGAATTCCGCTCCAAGCACCTTTTGCTTTATAAAATGTAGAAGAGACTTGCATACCAATTACAACTGGATTTTTATTTGCAAGAGCTTTTTTTACTTTACCGACTAAGTTATATGGATTATCCCATTTTGCTAGCCTTTCGTAAGTTAAGATGGTATTATTTTTTGCCTTTTGCAAACCGTAAGAAGAAGGATTTTTAACACAATCTGTTTGGTTATAACTAAAATCTTTTAATTCTAGAATTCCGAATTTATTTAATAGTTTCATTGCATCAGCAATGTAAGATCCTTTTTTACAGTTATTATCACCTTTAAATTTAATTAAATTATAAACAAATGATGGTGAATAGGTGTTCTGGTTGATTTTTGAAGTATTATTTGCCCAACCATTTTTAACAGCATTGGCAATTGTTCTGGCTCCATAACCACTTGCCCAACCAACACAAGAAGGTTGTCTACCTTGATTTCCAGGAGTAGGAGCATAAGATTTAATGCTATAACTTCTTGGTACAGAGGTTACACTTCTTGTAATCAATGGAACTGTTTCTGTAACGTCTTCGTATTTCTTTTGACTAAATTCTAATCCCGTTACATATTGTTGAGCATATAATGTTGAGCTCAAAAAAAATATGAATACAATGAATGAAAACTTTCTCATGATGTTTGTTTTTAGGTTATTGTACAAAAATGGGGAGAATACGTTTTAAAAAAAATACGCAGTTTTTCGTATATTCTATAAAAATATAAAAAAAGGATTAATTTTTAAAAAAAAGCTAGTTGATTTTCTCTAATGTAATTAAAGTAGATTGTGCTTTAATTATTTGATTAAAGAATTCTTTTAATGCAAAGTACTCTTCATTAGTATACAATACCTTTTTAAATTCGAATTGAAAAAGCACAATTATTTTATTGCCAATATTTTTGGAATTTAAAACTAATTTCCCTCCATTATTAGGCAATGCAAAAGCTTTGTTTTCTGGTAAATATTTTAACTTATAATTATTTGGTACTAAAATATTTGCTCTGTATTTATAGCTAAAAGTATGTCCAAAATTTACTGGGTAAAACCTATCTTCTAATGTAAATGGATTACGAACAAACTTGTCTAAATAAAATAATTGTAATTGAATTGAATTATTAGCACTTTTACCAACTTTAAAATCTAAAGTTTCAACTAATTGATCATCTTTATAATCTTTACCTTTAACGGAATAATTGTTTAAAGTGATTTTGTCAGTATCAAAAATTTCTAAATAATCATCTTTATCAGAATTGTAAATTACTGCTCTCTTATTTTGTGCATCGTAACCTGTTTTTATAACTCTCAGCTTATTATTTGCTATACCATCTTCATCTAATATAATATTCATCATGGTTTTTGTTGATGTACGATTAGATTGGTTAATTTCTTGCCAATAACCACCTCTTTTAAAGTCCAAGACTCTTACTTTACCAATAAGCGTGTAATAAGGAGTTAGGCCAAAGGCTAAATTTTTTTCACTTGCGTCTAAAAAATAATCTTTACCATTAATAATTATTTTAACAAGTAAATAATTAAAGTCAGTAATTATAGGGAAAAGTTGAGTGGGTTTACCATTTCTTCTAGTTGAAGACATAACAATATAAGCTTCTATACCTGCACTTTTTAATGCATTGTATAAGGACATGTTAATCTCTGGTATTGTACCATTTCTATCTTCAAATGCTTTTTTTGTATTAATTTTTTGAAAATTAAAACTTTTATTATTATTTGTAAAATGATTCTGTATAAAATAATACACCTCTTTAGACTTACTTAATAAATCTGTTTGATTTAATATTTTTTCTGGAAGATTTTTTTTAAAAAAACTTGTTTTTTTTAATTCAGAACCAAAAAATAGCCCAGATTTAAGTTTTTTTTCTGCTGATTTCCAAGTACTAGTAAATTCATCTCTTCTACCACTAGCATATTTTATGGTTTCAAGTTTAAAAGATACTCTTGCAATATTATCTTTCTTACTCGTTGTGTATTTTTCTTCGATATAAGCAGGAACATCTTTCATCGCAAATTCTTGAACAGCACAATCTACTGTGTGTTCTGTATATCCATCACCTGTATATTTAACACAGTTTTTTTTAATACTAACGTTATTAATATCTAATGGAAAAAAACCATTTAACCTTATGTTATATTTAAAATTCGCTACAATTGATGAAGTATACAAACTTTTTATTTTAGGTATATCATCTTGGAATTCCCAATCATTCATGCTTAATTCATAAGGATTAATTAACGAGTATGAATATTCAATGATAGAGCCAACTTTTACATTTGGTAGAGCAAAGCTTATTTCTTTCCAATTACTTGATAATTGTTTTTTAAAAATATTTTTATACTCTAAATTTGATGCTTTTTTTATTTGATCAACTATATTATAGGTAATACCACTAATGTTTTTAATTTCTTGTTTATCATAATAAGGAATGTTAATGGTCGCTTTTTTTAAACCTTCTTTTTTTAAAATTTTTATTCTAAAATAATAATCTGTCCTTGTTTCATTCAAGTTCTTATTATAAAAAAATAAATTTCCATGATCAAATAAAACAACTGCTACAGCGGATGAATCCTTGCTATAATATTTCATTTGCAATTCTTCTAGAGTTGCTTGACCCATTTTAGAAGATTTAGAAATTTGAGTGTAAGAAATTAAAGGAAAAAGAAATAGGAGGACAGTGATTTTTTTCATAGCTAAAATCGTACAATTTTTATACGTGATTTTGTTTTTAAATAATTCTTAATAATTGTTTTTGCCAAACCTTTATTATGAATTGGAGTTAACATTTCTTTTAAAATATCCAGTTGGTTTTCTTGAAACGCCAAATTGGTGAAACAGTATCCTAAAACGATGTTGTTTTCTATAACAATAACAGAATGTTCATCAATATTCCTTCCTTTGTCAATTAACAACATATTATCGCTATTAAAGCCATCAAAAAGAATTCTTTTTTTGCTTTTTAGATTGTATTTTGGCTTGTTTACTTCTAATTCTAAAAAGTATTTTAAATTGGTAAGTAGTAGGTTTCCAGTTAGTTCGTAACTGATTGAGGTTGTTTTTTCTTGAATTTTAACACCTCTTTTTGTAGTTTTAATAAACTGCTTTGTAAGTTCATTTTTAATATTATTTCCTTTTCCCATAAAAATAATCTGTCCGTCATCTTTATGCAAATAGTAAATTCCCATAACTGTAGGGATTTCATCTAATAAACCTGTTAATTTTTCGGCAACTTTCTTACAATCAAAATGTTTAATGGTGTTTTCTATAATTGTTTTATCAACATCTTTATCTAATAATAATTTAAAAAGTTGAATGGTTGCTAATGCATCACCAGAAGCTCTATGTCTGTCACTCATTGGTATTCCAAGCGATTTACATAATTTCCCTAAACTATAAGAAGGTTTATCCGGTATTAATTTTCTACTCAATTCAACCGTACACAAAGTATCTCTTTTAAATTGATAGCCTAACCTGTTATATTCTGTTTGTAAAATGCGATAATCAAAACTAGAATTATGCGCAACAATAATACAATCTTCTGTAATTTCTAAAATACGTTTGGCAACTTCGTGAAATTTTGGAGCATTTCTCAACATTTTATTGTTGATTCCTGTAAGTTGCACAACAAAAGGCTGAATGTCTTTCTCTGGATTTACAAGTGTAATTAATTGGTCTACAACTTCATGTCCATCAAATTTATAGATAGCAATTTCAGTAATTCCTTCTTCATTAAATTTTCCTCCGGTAGTTTCAATATCTAAAATTGCGTACAAATTCTTTTTCTTTTAAGGTAAAACTAAGCAATATAATTTCGAGCGCCAAAAATTGCGCTACCAACTCTAACCATATTACTTCCATTTTTTATAGCTAATTGATAATCACCACTCATTCCCATTGATAAAACCTCTAGTTTAGAATGTCGATTTTTAAGTTGATCAAACTCATTTTTTAATGAAGAAAATTCTTCAGATAATTGCTCTTGATTATCAGTAAATGTTGCCATTCCCATTAAACCAACAATTTCTATATTTTTTAATGCTGATAATTCTTCGGATGTAATAATTTGATGAATATCAGAAAACGATAAACCAAATTTTGTATCTTCTTTGGCTATTTTTGCTTGTAATAAACATTTAATAACGCGATTGTGCTTTTTAGCTTGCTTGTTAATTTCTTTTAAGGTTTTAAATCGATCAACACCATGAATTAAATCAACAAAATGCGCCATATATTTTACTTTATTGCTTTGTAAATGACCAATCATATGCCATTTAATGTCTTTTGGCAATTCGTCATATTTAGCAGCCATTTCTTGAATTTTATTTTCGCCAAAAACTCGCTGACCAGCATTATATGCTTCTAAAATATCTGAATTTGGTTTTGTTTTAGAAACTGCAACTAAAGTTACATTGCTAGGAATACTTTTAATAATTGTGTGTAAACGTTCTTTAATTCCTGTCATTTTAAAACTCATAAATGGTTAATGCACTTCTTAATTTTGGTTCTATATAGGTTGTTTTTGGAGGCATTAAAAAACCGTCATCTACAATGTTTTTTAACTCTTGAATAGATGTTGGTAGCATTCCGAAAGAAACTTTAAAATCTCCTGAATCAACCTTAGTCTTTAATTCTAAGTTGTCAGATTTATTTTGAGAATAAATTATTTTAGACTCATTTCTTATGTCACTAATTCCTAAAATAGGTTTTAATATTGTTTGATATAAAATTTCTGCATCTAATCGACTAAGTGAATTTGTGAACTCGTATTTAGTTTTTCTTAAATATAACGAATAAAACTCACCATTTAAATACATGCAAAAATGATGTTTCTTAGTTGGTCTGTATAGTTCTTGACCACGATTTTCAATTCTAAAATAGGTGTCTAATTCTATTAAAAACTCATCAGAAGTAAAACCGTTTAAATCTTTAATAAATCGATTAAATTCATAGATAGATAATTGGCTTTCTGGTAATAGATAACTCATAAAAAAGTTATAATCTTCTTTTCCAGTATGATTTGGATTTTCTTTTGCTAAGTTTTTAGCCAGTATACAAGATGAAGTTGATCGATGATGACCATCTGCAATATATAAAGTGTCTACCTCCTCAAAAGTATCTATAATTAGTTTTATATCTTTTTTATCGTTTACAACCCAAAGTAAATGAGAATCTTTATCTGTTGTAGAAAATTCAAACTCGGCTCTAGTTGCTTTGTACTTTTTAATTATGTTAGCAATATTATCGTTATCAGGATAGGTTAGGAGTACAGGTTCTGCATTAAACCCAGTATTTTTTAAATAATTTTCAAATAACAATTCACGTTCTTGTAAAGTTCCTTCATGCTTTTTTATAATATTGTTTTCATAATCTTCAACCGAAGTGGCAGCAATAATTCCGCAAAAAGAGTTTGTCGGAGTTGTTTTTTGATAAATATAAAAGGCAGGAGCTTTATCTTGGGTAAAAATTTTATCTTCTTTAAACTCTAAATATCTATTGTGTACTAATTTAAAACGTAAATCTCCACTAACGTCTTGTTTGTGATATTTATAACCTGGATTTATAACATGCAAAAATGTATACGGATTAAAATCTAATTTAGCGGTTAGCATTTCTGGAGTATAAATTTCTCTAGATTTAGTAGATACTAGCGCAACTTTATCTCGTGTAGCTCTTACTGCTTTAAAAGGTTTTATAAGTGCCATGCTACTTTAAGAAAGTAATTTAATTATTTGCTCTGCTAATTCTTTTCCAATTCTATCTTGGGCTTCTATTGTAGCAGCACCAATATGCGGTGTTAAAGAAATATCAGGATTCATTAATAACTGAATTTCTGGTTTTGGTTCACTTTCAAAAACATCTAATCCAGCATATTTTACTTTTCCAGACTCAATTGCTTTTACCAAACCAACTTCATCAATTACTCCACCGCGAGCAGCGTTTATAACACCTACGCCATCTTTCATCAACTCAAATTGCTTTTCTCCAATGATATAATCTTCTTGATTAGGAACGTGCAACGTAATAAAGTCAGCTTGTTTAATTACCTCCTCAAAAGATTCAGTTTCAATTTTCACATCGATAGATTGCCCGTTGTAAAAAGGAACATTAATAATTGCTTCACCAACGTATCCGTCGTTTGCAACTACTTTCATTCCAATTCCAAGTGCTATTTTAGCAACTTCTTTTCCGATTCTTCCAAAACCAATAATTCCTAATGTTTTTCCACGTAATTCTGTTCCACCTGCAAAACCTTTCTTTAAATCTTTAAAACGTGTATCACCTTCTAAAGGCATTTCTCTATTTGCTTGATGTAAAAAACGAACCATTCCAAATAAATGAGCAAAAACCAATTCTGCGACTGAACTTGATGATGCATTTGGCGTGTTAATTACATGTAAACCTTGATCAATTGCATAATCAACATCAATATTATCCATGCCAACACCACCACGACCAATAAGTTTAATACTTGGGCAAGCGTCAATTAATTCTTGACGAACTTGTGTTGCACTTCTAACTAAAATTGCATCAATATTATGTTCGTTGATGTAGTTTTCTAATTGATTTTGTGCAACTTTTGTTGTGATCACTTCAAATCCTCCTTTTTCTAAAGCATCAATTCCGCTTTGCGAAATTCCATCGTTTGCTAATATTTTCAT